>NZ_BAEV01000007.1 GCF_000246895.1 Clostridium arbusti SL206
TTATTATCTTTGTTAATTTATTTCAAAATACTGTTTATGCAAAAGGTAATGAAATTGAAAAAACATATTAATTATAAGTTCAAATGAAAACTATGGTAGTTTTATAGGTGGCAATAAATCAATGTCCTGGGAGAATTCAATTATATCATCTATAGATTCAGTTTTTATAGATAGTAAACAAAATATAAATGTAAGTATTCAATATTTGGATTTTAATAATATTTCTCAAGATACATATTCTAAGGATATTTATAATTTATATAAAAACAAATATAAAAATAACAAATTTGATGCTGTTATTACTTTAGATGATTTGAATGATAGTGCCTTTAAATTTATGCTTAAATATGGAAATGAATTATTTCCAAATACCCCTGTTATATTTGGTGGAGTATCTTCTTTTGATAAATCCATGCTTAAGGACCATCCACTTTTTACAGGAATAACAAAGAACCAGGATATCAAAAGTACTATTGACGTTGCCTTAAAACTTCATCCAAAAACAAAAAATGTATTTGTAATTACAGATAAAAGTACATATGGAGTTTCTAGTAAAAATATTGTTAAAAATTTAATACCTCTATACAAAAACAAAGTGAACTTTTTATTTTCTGATGAAAGCGATATATATAAAATGAAAAAAGAAATAAACAGTCTACCTATAGATACTATTGTTTATTTGGGTGCAGCCTTTAAAGATAGTAATGGTAAACAGGTTTCAGCTACATCAGCCACAGATATACTATTTAAAGATTCTAATATACCTGTGTATTCAAGAGAAGACTTATCTATAGACAAACAGAGTGTAGGTGGAATGATGACCTATCCTGATAGCTATGGAAATAGTATAGGTAAATTAGCTTTGAGAATATTAAATGGTGAAAAGCCTTCAAGCATACCTGTTACGGAAGATACCTCACATAACTATGCATTTAATTACGATCAGCTACAAAAATTTCACATTGACACAAAGTCTTTACCTAAAGGATCAAAAATAGTCAATGAACCTGAAAAATATTTTAATCTATATAAAACTATGATTATACGTATTTTTATTCTTATTATTATATTTGTAATAGCTTTAGCAATATTTCTTATACTTCTTAATATATACAAGCGTAAACTTGCCGAAAAGCTATTAGCTGATAATGAAAGTTTACTGCAAACGCTTATAAATTCTACTCCTGACATAATTTATTTTAAAAGTACTCAAAATAAATTTTTCGGAATGAATGATGCAACTTTAAGCCTATTAAACATTACTAGAAAAGCTTATAAAAATATGAATAGAAACAAACTAAATAAGATATCTGATTTTACTAAAGAACTACTTTTAAAATTTGAAGAAAATGATAAAAAGACCTGGCAATTAGGTACTATATATAGAACGGAAGAAATTATACTAGATCAAGTTAATGACATAAATAAAATTTATGATACCTTAAGAGTACCTTTATACAATAAAGATGGAAGCCCTAAAGGCTTGATATTATTAGGTCGTGATATAACAAAGCACAAGCAAAATGAGAGAAATGAGAAACTTATCAAAGAATTAAGATACTATGATGAATTAAAAACCAACTTTTTTTCTAATATTTCTCATGAACTTAAAACTCCACTAAATTTAATATTTAGTGCTCTTCAAGTTATAGAATTAAAAAATAGAACTACTAATAAAGATAAGGATTTAGAAAAATACACTGCTATAATGAGACAAAACTGCTATAGATTACTTAGAATCATTAATAATCTTATAGACATAACAAAAATTAATTCAGGTACTTTTTTTATGCACTATCGAAATAAAGATATGGTATTTACAGTAGAAAATATTGTAATGTCTATTGTGGATTATGTAGAAAATAAGGGTATTAACATAACCTTTGATACAGACGTTGAAGAAAAAATTATGGCCTTTGATTTAGATTCCATGGAAAGAATTATACTGAATTTATTATCTAATGCAATAAAATTTACACCTAAAGGTGGAACCATAGAAGTTAATATACATGATAGGAAAGATGCTGTAGTTATTTCTGTAAAAGATAACGGAATAGGAATAGCTAAGAATAGACAAGCTTCAATATTTAAAAAATTTATTCAAGTTGACAAATCTTTATCCAGAAATAATGAAGGCAGTGGCATAGGTCTTTCTTTAGTAAAAGAATTAGTAGCTTTGCATAATGGATATGTTGAATTGGAAAGTACTCCCAATAAGGGTAGTGAATTCAAAATAATTCTTCCTGTAAGATCTTTAAAAGAAGATGATACCTATACCGAAGATAAAAATATTGAAGATGATAGCAAAATAGAAAGAATTAAAATAGAGTTTTCAGATATATATGATTATTAATGACAGCCTTCTTTTAAAATGTAACTATACCAAAGAGTAATACATATACTAACAGTAATGAGATTGCACACTGATAAAGATAACCTTTTAAGAGTATATTAGGCATATTCAAATAAATAACTAGTCAGTATGCTAGCCTATTTTGAATCCTACTGCGTCAGCAGAACCCTCAGATAGCCAAACTATCTTCGGAACCTGCTTCCTTGTTGGATTCAAAATATTCGTCGCATCTTTGGCTTACTATTTATTTTCACATGCCTTAGAGCTTTTCATTATACAAAATGCCATATGAGAGGTGAAGATTATGTCGTTTATAAACTCACTAAGAAAACTGACAGTTTTAAAAAACATATTTTTGTTAATTAAAAATATAAAGCCAAGATCATTAGTTTCTTTAGAAGATTTAATACCTGCGTATTGTTATCCTGTAAACTCTTATTATAATGAAGGATATATTGAAAAGAGTTTACCAATATATTTTAGTAAACATGAAAAGAAAAACCCTACTCGAAAAATCATTTTTACTGATAAAGATTTATTACCATTAATTGAATCTCCTGAAACTAATAAAAAGAAACACAAAAGTAAAAATAGACACCATGTTCATAGAAGAATTCATAAGGATAAAAATCTAGTAATACCTATTCAAATTCCTGAAACTATTAAAAGTAAAGATAAAAATGAAGATAGCAATTTAATAGTACCTACTGAAATTATTAAAAACGAAAATGGAATCAATATACCTATAGAAAAAAACGCAGATAATAATATTGTCCCTTTAATTGAAGCTCCTATAACTGATGTACCTAGTAAAAATTATCATTTTTGCACTACTGCTGGCAAGGAATATATACTGAAAGTATTAGCTCTTCATCACTCTCTAGAAAATTTAACTAAAGATTTTAATCTTTGGATATGTTGTATGGATGAATTAACTTATTCAACTTTATCCAAATTAAAACTATATAATGTCTACCTTCTTAGATTGGAAACAATAGAAGATAATGAACTTCTATCAGTTAAATCTTCTAGAAAGATTAATGAATACTGCTGGACATTAAAGGCTCCACTAATCAAATATGTATTAGATAATTATAAAGTACCTGATGTTATATATTGTGACTCGGATTTATACTTCTTCTCTGATCCTAAAGTAATTTATGATGAATGGAGTAATAATGATGTTTTTCTGTGTCCTCAAAGAGACATTCAATGGGTTGAAGATACCTATGGAAAGTATCAAGCAGGCTTGATTGGGTTTAAAAACACTGACAATGCTATGAAATGTCTTAACTTTTGGCGTAGTAAATGTATTGAATGGTGCTCTTCAAATCCTGAACCTTCAATGGATAGATTTGGAGACCAAAAATATTTAGATAAACTCCCTGATTTATTTCAAGGCATAAAAATATCCTATAACCTAGGAGTAAATGCAGCACCTTGGAATTGTGTTTATAATCCTAATAATAATTATAATATTTATGAAAAAGATGATTATACCTATATAAATACAGATAAGCTGGTTGCATTTCATTTTGCCACAATAAATATTTATAATGATTCTGAGTTTGACTTATGGTCTTTTAATTATGTACCTATAAGAAGAACAATAAAGGACAAAATTTATCTTCCCTATTTAAATACAATAAGGAAATGTATTGATAAAGTAAAATCAGTTGAGTACAATAATTTAAGTTTATTATTCAGTCAAAGACCTTTAAGTGAAGCACAAACATATTATAGATATCTACCTTCAAAGTTTAGAATTAAAGCAGATGACGATACCAAATATTTTTGTACTATAACAACTGCAAAATACTTGATAAGAGGATTAGCCTTTTACAACTCATTAAAGACACATGCACGTGACTTTCATCTATGGATATATTGTGTTGATGAAACCAGTTACCATATACTGAATAAGATGAAACTTGAAAATGTTACACTTCTACCTTTAGCTGTTTTAGAAGATGATGATATAAAAAGATGTAAGAAAAGCAGAAAAATAAATGAGTTCTGCTGGACACTAAAAGCCCCTTTGGTACAGTATGTACTTTCAAACTATGATGTAGATTATGTCATATACTGCGATGCTGATATATTCTTCTTTGAAGATCTATCTATAGTTTTGAAAAACTGGGTAGGCTATTATTTCTATATTTGCACACAAAGAGATGATCCTGAGTTTGAAAAAATTCACGGACGTCTACAAGCTGGCTTTATAGGATTTAAAAAAGAAAAAGAATCTCTTAGAATACTAGAATGGTGGCGCCAAAAATGTATAGAGTGGTGTTTGGATGAGCCTCAGCCTGAACTTGAGAGATGGGGAGATCAAAAATATCTTGATAAGGTCCCTCTACAATTTGTTGGAATCATGATTGAAAATAACCTTGGAATTAATGCAGCTCCATGGAATATTGTTTTAAATAACCATTTTATGGTTCATAATCTAAATGGAAAGGTATATGTAGCAAATGATATGCTCATATTCTATCATTTTGGAAGTATGGTTTTCTATAATGAATCCGAGTATGATTTGTGGAAGTTAAAACCTGTTGATTTCAATGATAGTGTAATAAATAATATTTATGTTCCATATCTTAATGCAGTGAAAGATGCCCTAAAAGAAGTTGCCCCTTATCTAAAAAATAATTTAAAAAATATGTTTACTGATAAAGATGAAAAACCTCCTATTAACTATTTTAATATAGAGGAATATAGGAAAAATCATTGACGAGGAATATGCCTTAGCTATAATCCAATATAAAAATACACTCATTTTTAGGGTGTATTTTTATAACTTTTAATGTGATTTTTTCTTACTTGATAAATCTTCAAACTTATCTAATAATACATAAACTCAGTAAATTCAGAAGACAGCTTTAAGTTTATGATAGATGATTTTATTTTTTCCCTTTCAAGAAAATAAAAAAACAGAGCATTACTCTGCTCCGTTTTCTTATTTTACTTATATTTTTTATGAAGGACTAACTCCTTTTTGAAATATATTTTCCAATTCAATTTTTAAATCTTTGTAAACTGTACTTGTATATATATCTTTAGAAGAAAATATTCTTGGAGTGCCATAAGTTCCGTTAACTAAATTGTATTGAGTTATTGACCCACTTTGTTCTACTATATTATATTCTAATACACCAAATTTTTGATATATGCGGGCCTTGATAAAATAATCATTATCAGAATATTTTTCAGATACTACTTCAAAAATAACCTTTGGTGATGAAATGAATCTTTCACCTAAAGTTTTAGCATCCTTACACATAACAAAAATATCTGGCAAAAAATTATATTGTTCATTTTCATTTTTAAATATAACTTCTATTTGCTCTGAAAAAGGCTCACATTCACTTCCATCAAAATATAAATCTAACTTTGATAATATCTTTCTTATTATTCTATTATGCCTTTGAGATGTCCTAGAACTAAATAATATCTCTCCATTTAGATATTCACAGATACCATCATATTTACTTTGAATTTCTTCAAATTCTTTTGGTGTAATAAATACATTTCTAATAGGTTCCATCTCATCATTTCCCACCTTTTATAAAGCTCTTATATTTCTATTATATATATATTCTTTCCATTTATCAATTTTTAATAATCATCAAGAACAGCGTCAATATTAGCATATCCTTCATTTAATTGACCACCTTTTATATATCCTAGATTTTAACTAGGTAGCATTCTCTAAAAACTACTAAAATAATCTTTCTCAAATTGATCTAAATAATATTTTTTATCTCCATAACTGTTTATTACATATTCTATATAATCGCACACTTTTATATAATCCGCTTCATACAAAGTTCTGCCTTCCTTTATAGTTTTAAATTGAAGAGTAATAGGTGCTTTTTTTAAATTTATAATATCGATATTTTCTATTTTAAGTATTTCTGTAATGTCACAAGCAAATTTCATTTCTTCTAAATCTTTTATATCTTTTTCATAAAGTATAGAAAAATCAATATCGCTATCTTCTCTTTGATATTCAGTTCCATAAGAACCTATTATCCATGCCCCTAAAATATTAGGCTGCTCACTAAAATACTTTTTTAAGCTTTCTATTTTATTTTCTATATTTAGCATATTATCCCCTCCAGAGCCTTTTTATTTTCTTAAAGATTCATTGATATAGTTTTAATAAAAGCTTCAAAATCTCCTAAATTATTTTGATTTATTTCGTAAATCATTTCATCATTAACATTAAAATACATATGAACAATTCTATTTCTAAATTTAGCCATAGCAAAGTAAGTATTTACATATTTTTCTTCAATAATATTTTTACTTGCTAGTATTTCAAAGCTTTCCTTATTAGTTTCTGGTTTTCCCCATCTATTTCTAGCTATTATGTGATTACTTATGTCTAACATAGCCTCAATTGTTACCTGTAATAAATACTTAGCACTATCTACATTTCTAAAATCTTCTATAAATATATCTTTAGAAATATTTTGTAACTTCTTTAACTTATCCAAGTTGCCTTGCATAAAAATTAATTTTTGTTTTATTTTAGGTAAATCTATATTATTTATAATAATACACCACCCCCACATAACTCTTGCTGTACCAGTTAGTAATTTTTCTAAAAAAATCAATCAGAAACTAGAAACTGTCTAATTCTCTTCCGATTATTACTCAAACTCTCGTATATACTACTATTTATATTATATCCAATTTATATAGAAACTTCATTACTTAGGCATATGAAAATAAATAATAAGTCAAAGATACGACGTATATTTTGAATCTTACAAGGAAACAGGTCCTGATGATAGTGGTGCTATCAGAGGGTTCTGTTAACGTAGTATGATTCATAATAGACTAGTATACTGACTAGTTATTTATTTGAACATGACTTAATGTTTTTAAACTTTTACTATTACTGAAATTGGAAAAATTATATCCTTGGGGTGTAAATATTAGTAACATGCATACAACTCTGCACTGTTTATCTTTTCATGTATTAAAGTTCACTGATCTTACTTTTATACATTTAAAATTAAATTATAATTTTTTATTTTTTACACGAGACAAAATTATAATTGTAACTATAATACATACTGTTCCTAAGCATTCCGGCATACCAAAGGGAATATGTAACCATAATACAGATAAAAAGGCTGCAGATAAAGGTTCCACAGAAGATAGTACGCTTGTTTCCGTTGGTTGTATATATTTTAAACTTTCTAAATAACAATAAAAAGCAATGAGAGTTCCAAATAATACTACAAATATAACACCAAATATTGAAGTATTAGACCATTGACCTGTAAAATTCCAAGGCTGATGGATAAAACTAAAAGTTACCCCACCAACAAGCATTCCCCACCCAACTACAAGTGTAGAACCCCATTTATTAAGAAGAGAGTGAGGTTGCAATGTGTAGAACGCTGCTGCAAAAGCCGAACTAATTCCCCAGAATAATGCTAACTTAGAAATAGATATACTATGAATATTACCTTTGGTAATTATAAAAAATGTACCTAACATGGCTAAGCCAACAGCTATAATCTCTTGTGAATTTGGAATCTTTTTACGGCGAATAGCTAAATAACAAGCAATTATCACTGGTGATAAATATTGCAGTATTGTGGCTGTTGCTGCATTTCCATATTTAATAGCAGCAAAATATGTATACTGCACACCTAACATACCTAAAACACTAAAAAATATAAGACTCAAGCTATCACGTTTAGAACTCCATATCTTCCATACATTTTGCTTATCTTTTATAAAATCATATAGTAATAAAATTAGACCTGATATTAGTAAACGAATTACAACAAGCCATTCTGGACTAAAATCTTTTTTCTGAAACAAGTATTGAGCAACAGTACCTGATATTCCCCATAACATAGCTCCTATGATTACAAGCATTATTCCTTTTATCCTTCGTTGAAATTTCACTATATTTTCACTCCTTTTTGCTATAATTATGCTAAATAAATCATAACACCTTTTGACTATTTAATAGAATATAGAATTTCAAAAGCTTCAGAATTGCTTTTAAAAAGTAAAGAACCTATTTCTAACATTGCATTTGATGTAGGATTTAATGGAATAAGTTATTTCGGAAAAGTATTTAGAAAATATATGAATTGCACACCTTCTGAGTATAGAAAAAAATATTAGAAGAAATAAATAACCTTTAAGGTAGGAATCTAAAATAAGCACAATTGCTCAATTCTCTTTTCTTTAAAGGATGAAATTGATAGTCCAATTAATCTTATTTTTTCTTCTAGTTTTAACTTTTCTAAAATACTACAAGCTTCCTTGTATATATCTTCTTCACTATTTATGTAATGTGTTAAAGTTTTGCTTTTAGTATGATTAATAAAAGATGAGGTTTTTATTTTTATAGTAATATTTTTTCCACTTAGATTCTTACTTTCCATAATATTTGCAATAGAACTAGCGAAACTTTTAATATATGGTTTTATATCTTCTTTATCATCAGTATCATTAATTAATGTAGTTTCCTTGCCAATAGATTTTCTTTCTCTAAGAATTTTAACTTCCCTATTATCAATTCCTCGTATTCTATCATATATTTCAGGCCCAAATTTCCCAAATAAATCAATTAAAAAATTTACTGGAAGCTTATATAATTCTTCTACAGTAAAGATACCAATATCATTAAGCTTTTTTACAGATTTTTTTCCTAAACCATGAACTTTATCTATAGATAAGGGAAATAGAATCTCTGGAACATCACTTTTTTTTATTACTTTAAGACCATTTGGTTTATTCCAATCTGAAGCTAATTTGGCTAAAAACTTATTATAGGATAAGCCTATAGAAATGTTGAGTCCAGTTTCTTTTTTTATTCTATTTTTTATAAAACTTGCTATGTATAGGGAATCTTTATTTACGTGAGTTAGATCTAAATAGGCTTCATCTATACTTAATGGTTCTATAAGAGGGGTTATTTCATTAAAAATATTAAATACTTTATTGGATATTTCCCTGTATCTTTCATGCCTAACCGGAAGAAAAATTCCATTAGGACATTTAGCTTTAGCCATGTAAATGGGCATTGCACTCCTTACTCCAAAAGCTCTTGCTTCATAGGAACAGGTGGCGACCACACCTCTTTCAGATATGCCTCCAACTATTACAGGTTTTCCTCTAAGACTTCTATTATCCATTACTTCAACCGATGCAAAAAAAGCATCCATATCCACATGCATTATAACTTTATCCACTGAAATTTCCTCCATTAGAACTTTTATATAAATAATTCTTGCAGCCTATATGAAAAATATGAATTAATTTTATTCACTACCTTCTATTTATAAATAGAATAGCAAACATGTGTTCTTATGTCAAATTATTCTTATGATTAGCTTAATTAAGAAAACATTATAATGGCAATTTATATATTAGACAATTTTTGTTATAATGTAACATGATACTAGAATATGAGCTTATGCTTTAGAAAGGTGAAAATGAAAAAATGGATAGTTTAATATACAGTTTAAATGCTACTATGCCAATATTTTTTGTTATGGTAATAGGCTATGTACTGAAACAGACAGGTATGCTGAATGATACTTTTATAGAAACAGCCAACAAATTCAACTTTAAAGTTACTTTACCCTTACTATTATGTACTGATATAGGATCAACTAATATAATTAAGAATTTTGATGCAAAATATGTATTGTTTTGTGCCGTGGTCACATCAATTTGTTTTTGGTCAATCTGGTTCTTTACCAAAAAATTTATGAAAGATTCCTATATGACAGGAGCCTTTGTACAAGCTTCTTTTCGTGGAAGTGCCGCCATTCTTGGAATTGCTTTTATTCAAAATATCTACGGAAATTCAGGTATGGCACCCATGATGATCATAGGTGCCGTGCCTCTTTATAACATATATTCTGTTATTGTGCTTACCTTTGAAGGTGGAAACAGTAAGCATGGCAGCGGTAACATAAAAAAAGCATGTATAAACATTATAAAAAACCCCATAATTATTGGAATTTTACTGGGGATGTTAGTATCCTTATTAAATATTAAATTCCCCCAGATGGTTGATAAAACATTGAAAAGTTTTGCAGTTATGGCATCGCCTCTAGCTTTGGTTACTATTGGGGCTGGTTTTCAAGGAAGAAAAGCACTGGCAAAAATAAAGCCAACTTTAGTGGCTTCCATTCTCAAGCTGGTAGTTCAAGCAGCTATATTTTTGCCTATAGCAGTATATTTTGGGTTTAGAGATCAAAAACTTGTTGCCTTGATTATCATGCTTGGTTCTCCAACTACAGTAAGTTGCTATATTATGGCAAAGAATATGAATAATGATGGAGTTTTAACTTCTAGCATTATTGTAGTGACAACTTTATTATCGGCTTTGACTCTGACATTCTGCATTTTTGTATTAAGAGTTTTTGGACTTATTATTTAATTAAAATAAAGCACCTTGAGTATGCATACTAAAAATCTATGCATACTCAAGGTGCTTAAACTTATTTATCTTTTCTAAAAATTACACCCCTGGGGTGAAAATTTTTTTATTTATGAAAATTTTCACCCATAGAGTCATAATTCAGTCATTTTTTATTGTTTTTACTTTAAAATCTTTACATTCACAGTCTGATCACCTTTTGTTAAATCTACATTTTGACTCCAGCTTTCATCAAGTTTATATCCTTTTGGAGCCTTTGTTTCCTTTATTACATATTGACCTGGTGCTAATTTTTTTACAGTAGCCTGTCCCTTTGAATCAGTTTTAATTGGGCTAGTTCCTATAGCATTTCCATTGGTATCATAGAGTTTAAATTCTGCTCCTTCTAATAACTTTTGGCTGTTAGAAGCATCTACTGCATTTACCTTTAATGCAGTTGCTCCACTTTTCCAAATACTATTGATTGGATATAGAGTAATATTAGCTTTTGAATTTCCACCTTTTGAATACGTTTGCATTCCTGTGCTTGTATCATCTGGGAATATAAGTGAAGCACCTGTGACTTCCCCAGCATTGCCAAACACCTCTATGGAAGACCAATCAAGGAAAATTCTAAGTTTAATTTTACCATCTTTCGTCATGCTCATATCTCCAGTTTCTACAGCTTTAAACAGATCACTTTCATAGTATCTATTGCCATTTTCCGTTGGTATCTTTCCAGATTTACTTCTATCAATTGATACCTTTTTACTAGCTATATTGTAATTCACAACAGTTTCTTGACTATTGCCTACTCTAAGCTTAAAGCCTACATCTGTAGTACTTGTACCCGGAGTAAATTCAGCATCAATTTCTGTCTGTTTACCTGTAACTCCTTGAAGTACATTTCCTGTTCCGTTAACAGTGGCATTGTTTATTACTGTAGGCGCTAAGCGCAAGCTGTTATACTCTTTTATAGGTTCTTGAACTAATCTAACCTGTCCATTTGAGTTCTTCTTCAATTTTAATTCATGCTGTAAAGTGAAAGAACCGTTATATGGATCTGTAATAGCTGATAATGCATTACAATAGTTATCCCAAGTATTCATCCAGTTAATCATAATCGTTCTGCCATCAGGAGTATTATTGTAGGTCTGTGCTGCATAGGAATCCTTACCAAAATTCATTGAAATTCTATCAGATTCCGGTACAAATGTCCATTTACCATTCACCTGTTTGAAATCACCAATTCTATAGTACCTTCCGCCTTCACTTAGTACCCATTTTGACTCATTTGTTCCCTCTACCTTAAGCTGAAAGATATCAGGACATTCAGTTTGTATTTCTGGCTGCATTGCCTCTGCTTTCCAAGTTTTAAGATCTGAAGATGAGAAGAATCTAAGAGGACCGCCGGCTGCTACCATGATCCATTTTTTAGCATCTTTATCCCAGAATACCTTTGGATCCCTGAAAGCACCATTGGCACTATCTTTTAAAGGATCGTCTGCAGTTTTTATAACAGGATTTCCAGTATATTTTGTCCAAGTTCTTCCCTTGTCTGTGCTGTAGGCAATATTCTGCTGCTGAACTCCATTATTGTCAGTAGTATAAATTGCAACTAAACCCTTTTTCTCTGGTGTATTAGTAAAGAATCCTGTAGTATTATTTTCATCTACTACTGCAGAGCCAGAGTAGATATTTCCAATGGCATCTGGATAAAGTGCAATAGGAAGCTCAGTCCAGTGAACTAAATCTGTACTCACAGCATGTCCCCAATGCATAGGACCCCACTCCTTGCCATAAGGATAATATTGATAGAATAGATGATATTCTCCTTCATAATAAACCATGCCATTAGGATCGTTTACCCAATTTTCCTTTGCAGAATAATGGAACTGTGGTCTATACTCTTCTGAGTAATAGGAGCTTGGATCCTGCTCTCTCTTAACCTGTACTAAATATGTGCTTTCATTATTATCTGCATCCTTAGCAGTTATATAAACTTTATTTATGCCAGTTGGAATAGCAATTTCAGTAAAGTCATTGTTTTGCACTGCATTATTGAAAACTTCAGTGCCCTTACTGTCCAAAACTCTTACATTTATACTGCTAAAATTAGCTGCAGTTGGTTTTATCTTTATTTTATCTGTTGTGTAACCTACAGTAGTATTATATACGTATACGTTTTCATTAAAAGCAGGTTCTAAATTTGCTCCATCAATCTGGAGACCTGTCATCTTTGGATAAGTTGAAGCATTTATATCAGTTTTATTTAAATTTTGATAAATCTCTGCTCCACTATAGTTTAATAATCCAAATTTACCAGAGCTAAAAGAACTATCATCACAGCTTGCCACAAGAGAACCATCAATATAATATTCTATATGAGATCCAATTGCTTTAACCTTTAAATTATAAGTATCCTTTATGGTAGCTAATTTAAATTCACTAAAAACCTGTGCTGAACCATTTTGAAACTTAAATAATTTTCCCATGCCAGCACCTTTGTCCACATTAGCCACATAGGAACTAGAGCCGTTGTCATTTGATCTAAACACTAAAGATGCTGCTCCTGTGGAAGGAAGCGTTACATTACTTTCATAAGTGAAATCTGATCCTGTAGTCTGTGATATGGCAAAATTATCTCCCCTTCCCTGTGAATATAAACCCTCATTGGTTTTGTTCCAAGTTCCTCCACCTAAGCCCTGAATATTTGTTAAATTAGTTAAAAATCCATTCTCATCATTATCTACTGCATCATCACTAAATTTAACATTACTAAAGGAAGCCTTTGTATTAAAACTTAAAATACCCAGGTTTCCCCCAGTCCAAGTAGGATCGTTTTCAATAAGTACAAGATTTCCATCCAAATAGAATTTAATATTCTTATTACTATCCACAGTTACTTTATAATGGAAAGTATTTTTTGCCTTTTGAGCATCAGTAAGTGGTACTGCCTTGTTAATTCCAAGTGGTTGTCCAGGAACAACCTTAAATAGTCTAATCACTCCAGTTACATTGTCATTCTGTGAATATGAATATCCTTCTGTTTTGTTAACGTTAACAGCATACCATACTCCGCTAGATGGGTTGTCCTTATTTGCTACACCAAAAGTTAGCGCCGCGGAAGGTCCATCTTCAAGGTTTACATCTGCCTCATAGGTGAATTTGGTTGCGTATGTACTAGTAACCGCAGGATTATCACCATCTTTTTTTGAAAGTTCCAATTCATTGTCTGTATTTTCAAATTCACCGTTTATAAAATCTTGTCTAGTAAAAGATTTAGTAGTTGTTTCTGCACTTGCTGATATAGGTGCTGCTGTAATGCAGGTAGTTAACAACATTGTAAAGCACACAAAAAAACTAAATATGCTCTTTCCCTTTTTTTTCATTAGAAAATTCCCCCTTTATTCATATATTAAGCCATATTAACATAAACGTTTACACTTAATCGATATCACCACCTTAAATTTATTCTTTACATAAATAAAGGAGCAATTCCCATGCCATAAAACTGTATCAAAATTATTTCAAGCAAAATCAACAATATTCTGAATCTTTTTTACACTGTCAATACACTCTATTCACTTTTTAATACATTTTTTTATATTTTTAATACAATTTCACCAATATTTCTTGGATTTTAATACATATAATATTGAAGGTATGGACTCATCACTCTTTATCATAGTGAATCTTCACCAGAAATCTATATTCCTTCTATAATAATTGAAAAAAACGGAGCAAATCATTCTGCATTGTATATGGACTTCCCCACAAATAGATAAATTCATAATATATATCACATTTATAATGCAATTATATAAATAACGTGGTATAATATTTATAAATCCATAAAAATAACACTAATACATTATCATTTTATTATCCAACTTAATGATTAGTGTTCATAAATCGCTTTTTCTCTTGAACGGTGGAATATTACAGCGATTTATTTGAATGTGCCTAAAACAAAAAACTATAAGGGGGAGTTTATTATGCAAGAGCATAAAATTATATTTCATATTGATGAACTTGATAAATGGGATTTATTATTAAAAGATGTTAGTATTTTAGTAGATGCATTAAGTGCTAAAAAATTTAATATTGAGGTTTTAGCTACTTCAGAAGCTTTTAAGTTCTATGATCTTAATGAGAATTCATATGCAAATATTAATTTAATGAAAGATTTAAACAAAAAAGGTGTAAAATTTGTTGTAGGCAAGAATCACTTAATGGCTCATAATATAAATTCTAATAACCTATTCCATTTTGTAGATACAGTTCCCGTTGAATCTTTGGAACTTATAAATAAACAAAGCGATGGATACATTTATTTAAAAGCTTGGGAACCTTTTGTAAACAACACTAGCTATTCTGCTTAGTACTAATGCTATTATATTTTTATAAACTTTACTTTTCAAATATACACTTATCTCTAAATTAAGTAAAATAAATTTTTAATGTTTTTATTATCACTAAACAGCACTCTATTTAGTGATAATACTTTAGATTTATTGTTTTATTTAAGGGATAAATACCTGTCTTTACATATCATTAGAAACATTTTCATAAATTTAAAAATATTCTTCAATAAATTTCCTATTTGTAATTGATTTCACAACAAAGTATAGTATAATTTTCATATAAGGCATGTGAAAATAAATAACAAGTCAAAGATGCGACGTCTATTTTGAATTATACAAGGAAACAGGTTCTGATGATAGTGGTGCTATCAGAAGGTTCTGTTGACGTAGTATAATTCATAATAGACTAGTATACTGACTAGTTATTTATTTGAAGATGCCCAAGGTAATAAAGATATTTTACATTTTGTTATTCTTGTAGTACTAGTTATAAAAATTATATAGGGGGAGTTATTATGCAGCAACATAAAGTTATATTTCATATTGATGAACTTGATAAATGGGAATTATTATTAAAAGATGTGAGCATTTTAATAGATGTTTACAGTGACGATGATTTTCACATTGATGTTTTAGCTACTTCAGAAGCAGTTAAATTTTACAATTCTAAAGACATTTCATACACACATATGGATTTTATAGAATATTTAAAAAAGAAAGGCGTAAACTTTATTGCAGGTAAAAATGATTTGATTGATTATAAGGTAAATGAAGATGACTTAATCCATTTTGTAAATATTGTCCCTGTAGCAACTTTAGAACTTATAAACAAACAAGGTGATGGATATATTTACTTAAAAGCATGGTAATTTTTGTTGTACTGACTGGTCTGTCCAGTTATTCATTTCACCCCAGAGTGTATCATTCTATTTCCAAAATTTACACCCCTGGGGTGAAAGTTTTTACATAGGGTTCTGTTGACGCGTTGGGATTCAAAATAGACTAGCATACTGACTAGTTATTTATTTGAATGTGCCTAACTCTTGTTCAGAACCAAACTCCGTCATATACTTCCAGTAACGCTTTGGCATATGACTCATCCGACATTTAAGATTACGACGCTCTTTAATTTCAATAGTATTATAAAAGAGTTTCCAAAGTTTCCTAAAATACTGCTCCTTTTCATCTGGTTCTGGCATTTGCAAGTCCTCAATGGAAATAATAGCTGATTTATAAGGTTCATATACTAGTGCCATACCATGAGTTTTATCATGAATTAAAAAATGTTCTTCAGGATATCTCTGACAAAAGTGATGCATAATTAGGGGTAATATATAATTTTTAGGCTCAATTTGAGATATAAGAGCATTATTGAAAATGGAAAAACGGAGAAATCCCTTTGTTAGATGGCTTTCATTAGTTAAATGCTTTACAGCTTTAAAGAGCATATTAACTACATTGTCTGCCAGCATAGTCATAACTCTTGGACCATAATGATATCCTCTACGCAAAAATAGAAGTATGTATAATTCTTTTTGTGGCATACAGGTTAAAAATGCATATTGCACAAAGTTTAGTGCTGGCTCTCCTATTTTCTTTGGTATAGAGTGAAGTACTCTCCCTGATTTCTGTAAATCGGTTGTAACTTCCCTTGAAGGAAGGAGGGTGGTTTGCAGCACCATCGGTGAAATGATATCCATGGGAATTTCCCTTTTATAATAGCTTTCAAATACGCAGCACATAAGTCCATCAAAGCTTCCATCATATTTATAAATTATATTAGATTTATTAGCCATTTTCACCCCTCCTATAGCAGTACCCCCTTTAAGATAGTTTCATTTTATCATCACAATAATAAGTTATTAAAAAAAGATAGCTGCTCATAGTTAGGATTAGAATTGAAATTGTTATAATATCTGTGTACTGCACTTTCAGACATTAGGGCTCTAATCACCCCATCCTGACTTATCTTCAGTCCCTCAACTACCTTACCAGAGCAAATAATAAAATACTGTGCCCTTTTCAGTACAACTCCCATCTTTTTAAGACTGTTAAAATTGAGTAGAAAATTACGACGCACAGTTACAATTCGTTTGGCAGTAGTTACTCCAATACCAGGTACCCTTAGTAAATCCTCATAGGGTGCATAATTTACATCTATAGGAAAATGATCCATATGGTTCAAAGCCCAGTTGCACTTAGGATCTATATAAGGATTAAAACTCTGGTTATTCTCATCTAGAATCTCATTTGCCCTAAATCCATAATATCTAATTAGCCAATCCGCCTGATAAAGACGATGCTCTCTTAAAATGGTAGGCTTAGTATTCACCTGCGGCAGTAGAGAGTCCTTAGAAATTGGTACATAAGCAGAGAAAAAAACTCTCTTTAACTTGTACTTTTTATAGAGCCCTTCTGTTAAATTCAAAATCTGAAAATCTGTATCTGGAGTAGCTCCTACAATCATTTGAGTACTTTGACCTGCTGGAACAAATTTAGGTGCATTACGATATTTTATGATATCCGTGGAGTTTTCCTGTATGCGATTTTTAATGTATCCCATAGGTGCCAAAATAGAATGCTTTGACTTGTCCGGTGCTAAAAGATTCAAACTGTTTTGGGAAGGCAGTTCGATATTAACGCTCATCCTGTCCCCTAGCATTCCAAGACGACTAATGAGATTACTGTCCGCACCAGGAATAGCCTTTGCGTGAATATATCCGAAGAACCTGTATTCCTCTCTTAGAATTCTAAGAGTTTCAATCATTCTCTCACAAGTATAATCAGGATTCTTAAGAACTGCTGAACTTAAAAAAAGACCCTCTATGTAATTACGCCTGTAAAAATTCATAGTGAGATCTGCCAGTTCACGGGGTGTAAATGATGCCCGAAGCACATCATTGGAACGACGATTAACGCAGTATTTACAATCATAGGCACAGGCATTTGTCATTAAAACCTTTAATAGAGAAATACACCGTCCATCTGCCGAAAAGCTGTGACATATACCACAGGCCTCAGAGCTGCCTATTCCACCAGCCTTGGCCTTCTTGTTAACTCCGCTTGAGGTACAAGCCACATCATACTTTGCCGCATCAGTGAGAATCTTTAGTTTATCAAAGACATCCACGAAATCATCTCCTTATTGCCTTATAATACCATAGAACATATGTTCTTGTAAAGTATGATGTACCCCCTTGGCATTAAAAAACAAAAAACAGAGCAAATCACGCCTACCCTGTTTACTAATCTGATTTTATTTTTGTGTGAATCACTTTCGCAGAGTGCAAGCAGACAAAACAAAATTTACATCCCTAGGATACTGCAACAAATTAAAAAATCTGTATAAACTCCATTATTACAAAGTTTACACAGATTTTTTTAGTTTTATCCATACTTTTTTCCAAAATAGAATAAAGTGTGGATAAATTAATTTATAAGTATTCTAAAATAAAATTATATGTCTATTGCAAATTAGCAGCAGCAAACTGGAGTATTGTTCATGCACATTACAGCATTGCATCCACATTCCATCATGCTCATCATGCAGTCACAACATCGTTGAATCATAGAACACATCATTTCATCGCCACTAGTCCAAGTCATGCACATTCCGTCCGCAGTCATTTCGCATTTGCACATTCCCATCATCATGTTACATTCCATCATTTTCATTCCGTTCATCATCATGCACATACTAGTCATTCCACCGCTTAACATTGAGCAAAGATTTTGCATCATTGCAACTGCTGTTCCATCTTTTGACATGCACATCATTTTCATTCCATTTTCACATTTTTCCATTTTCATTTCCATACGTGGAATCATCATCATGTTCATTTGTGTCATAGGCATATCCATCATACCCATACCGTTATTCATCATACCTTTACCCATCATCATATTCATGTTAGAACCCATCATTGTTGTTTGCATTTTACATCCTCCTAAAATTTTAAAAATTTATAATATTGATTTAGTAATCCGCCTCTAGTTTACTAGTTAGCCTATACTTCTAGTTTATTCAGTAAGCCTTACCTCTGCTATATACAGTAAGTAATACCTATGTCTAGTAAGTTTACACTTCTCCTCTGGTTTATCCAGTAAGTTTACACCTCTAGTTTACCTAGTAAGTTACGCCTCTAGTCTATCTAGTCAGCCCTATGCCTCCAGTTTTCTGGTCAGCATATTAGGCATCTTCAAATAAATAACTAGTCAGTATACTAGTCTATTATGAATTATACTACGTTAACAGAACCTTCTGATAGCATCACTATCATCAGAACCTGTTTCCTTGTATAATTCAAAATATTCGTCGCATCTTTGACTTGTTATTTATTTTCACATGCCTTAATCATTATTTTTTTAATATTTTAGGCACAAAAAACTACAGCAGTATTTACAAAATATTTCATAAATAACCCTGTAGTTCTATATTTAACATATTCATTATTTTTATTCATCATTTTACATAAACAACTACATAACATGCTCATTTTATTTACCATACAACAACAGCAACAACATAAGCAAGACATAATCTTGCAACATACAAGACACATAGTGTTAATACATTTATCCATAGCTATAGAAGGGAATAATTCATTAATTATTAAATTTTTATTTAATAAATTTACTTTTAATAATTTCATCTTTATACCCTCCTTAGCCTCATAAGCTTTCACATTGATTACATTTTATCCCACATCAATATTGATGTCAAGTATTAAATTAAATATTATATTGAAGCAAGTTCTTAATTCAGGTGGGGATTCTTTTACCCCATGTGAATTTTAGAACTGCGAATGCATGGCTTACTTGGCGTTGGACTCCCACTTTCACAGAGTGCGTGGGAGACTTACACCAAGTTAGTCAGGTTAAAATTTTTTATATTCCACTTCCATTAAAGAAATCATTATATTTATTTTTCTTAACCTGCTCCACTGCCTTTGCATAGGCTCTACTGTAAAGTTCCTGCATAGCAGAAATTTCTTTCTCAGATAAGTTGTTATAAAGAGCTTTAGGACAAATAGTAAATGCTTCTTCCTGTTTAGAATTTTCAAAGTTGTCATTAAAAATATTTAAATATCTGTTTCCAATATCCATTCAAAATCCCTCCATTTATATAAAGTTTGAATTATTATAACTTAAAAACCCATTTTTCACATTGAAAAAATAGGTTTCTGGTTATAAAAAAACTTATGTACTAATATCGCATTTCCCATCTTCCAAAATAATCACACTCTTTAGCAATTGACAACTATATATTTAAAGTCATGCTTCAAAGAATCAGCCATTCCATTACTTCTGACAATAATTAAAAATGCTGAGTTTTCAAAATATTTCATCAACTAACTATTTCTAATATGATAACATTATATGCAGTTTAGTGTCAATAGATAATTGATTTATTTTATTTTAAAATATTTTCTTACAAAGATAAAATTTAAAAATTACAGATTATAAAAAAATCTGTGCAAACTCCATTATCTACATGAAGTTTACACAGATTTTTTACAACTTGATATATTTACATATTTTATAAGTCCATAAGTATCATAAGTAACGTTATGTGTTTATTATAAATCATAAATTAGCAGCAGCAAACTGGAGTATTGTTCATGCACATTATAGCATTGCATCCGCATTCCATCATGCTCATCATGCAATCACAACAATTTTGAATCATAGAGCACATCATGTCATCACCACTAGTCCAAGTCATGCACATTCCATCTGTAGCCATTTCGCATTTACACATTCCCATCATCATGTTGCATTCCATCATTTTCATTCCATTCATCATCATGCACATGCTAGTCATTCCACCGCTTAACATTGAGCAAAGATTTTGCATCATTGAAGCAGCTGTTTCATCTTTTGACATGCACATCATTTTCATTCCATTTTCACATTTTTCCATTTTCATTTCCATACGTGGAATCATCATCATGTTCATTTGTGTCATAGGCATATCCATCATACCCATACCGTTATTCATCATCATACCTTTACCCATCATCTTATTCATGTTAGAACCCATCATTGTTGTTTGCATTTTGTACCCTCCTAAAATTTATAATAATAATTTACATCTGGTTTGCCCAGCAAGCTATGCCTTCACTTCTCATGTCAACAATGTTAATTAATTATGTCTTTATATTTTCATATAAAAAGCTACAGTAGTATTTATAAATCATTTCATAAATAACACTGTAGCTCCATATTTAACATATTTACAATTTTTATTCACCATTTCACATATACATCTGCATATTATATTCATTTTCTTTTTCATACAACAACATAAACATGATATACGCTTGCAACCTGCAAAACACATAGTATTCATAATATTACCTACAGCTATAGCAGAGATTTTATCATTAATTATTGTATTTTCATTCAATAAATTTATTCTTAATGACTTCATTTTTATACCCTCCTTAACCAACAGTCTTTCACATTGATTACATTTTATTCCATAGGAATATTAATGTCAAGTTTTAATTTAAATATTGTATATAGGTTGCAATTAAAATTATACATTAATAGTAGATGAGTTCTAAACAAACTAGCAATTTTATGATGGATATAATTTATATTTTGTTTTATACTTTAAATAATTTAACCCTTTCTCATTTGTATATGAAATATATGGCATTCCTGCGAACACAAGAATGACTATGGTTATTGTCGCTAAGAGTATAGTTACTAATTTTAATCAATCTTCATTTTTAAATATTTTTTATTATCGTATTGACATAAGATAAAAAAATAACGATAATATAACTATATTAAACAAATAAGGATAATATGGAATATAAAAATAAAATTGTAATAATATTGTGGTTGACTAGAAAAACTAGAGGCTAATCTTTTCTTAAAATATTTTAAGGAAAAATTAGCCTTTTTATGTTGTTTAAATTTAAACAATGTGAAAATATATCTTGTAATATTGTTTTTTATTTATAAAATCAGTTTTTATACACGTAAGAATGGAGGAATTATTATGTTTAACATTGGCTTAGGTGAATTGATTTTAATTTTATTAATTGCTTTTATTGTGGTTGGTCCTCAGGATTTGCCTAAAGTTGCCAGAGCACTTGCCAGAACCTTGAAATATTTTCATGGCATTATGGATGAAGTAAAGCAATCTGTAAATTTGAATTCAGAATTAACTGAAATTAATGATGTGAAAAAAGAAATTGAACAAGCAGTAGAAACTGTAAATCCTTTAAATAATATTAACAATGAAATAAAAGATATAAAAAAAGATATAAAATCAACTGAAAAAGGACTTAAAGACTCTAGCAATTTTTAATAGAAACAAGATTTTCTATATGGAAATCATTGACAAGATATGTTTTAAAAAATTAATGCTTACGAAATTTCGCAAGTAATTAAATAAATATATTATAAAAAAGGAGAAAAATTTATGAGATTAGGAAAAACAGAAATTTTATTACTTTTAGCTCTTGCACTAATATTTTTCGGTGGCGGAAAACTAGGGGATGTTGGTAAATCTCTTGGAAAAAGCATTAAAGATTTTAAAGAAGAAATAAAGAAAGATGATAACAAAGAAACGGTTAAGAAGGCTGAACCTAATGATAAAGAAAAAGCATAATTTACAAAAACATATCCATATTTATAAGGACAAGCTTAATAGCAATGAATTAGGAACACCAAAAACAATATTAAATCATTTAAAAGATTTACGTAAAATGTTATTAATAATTTCTATTTCTATAGGTATTGCTTTTAATGTAATCCTTATTTTTTTTGTAACTTATATAATGGACTTTATTACTAAGCCACTAAAAAGCATGCATATTGAAATTATTTATACCGGATTGTCAGAATCCTTTTCTTCACAAGTTAAAGTTTCTTTAATTGCTAGTGTAATTGTAGTATCACCAATTATTTTTTGGCAGATTTGGTCTTTCTTAAAGCCAGCTCTTTATCAAAAAGAACAGTTGATATTTGGTAGTTTATTTATTTTAGGCATTTTCCTGTTTATTTTAGGTGTAGTATTTGCCTATATAGTTGTACTTCATTTATCTATTAATTTTTTTGTCTATACAAGTGGTACTTCGGCAACACCTATGATTTCCATAAGTAAATATGTTGACTTTTTATTTAGCTTTCTACTACCCTTTGGAATAATGTTTGAAATTCCCATAGCAATTATTATTTTAACACGCTTAGGTATAATTACTATTAATCAGCTTACAAAATCTAGAAAATACGTTATATTTGCCATATTCATTATCGCAGCTATATTAACTCCACCAGATGTAATTTCTCAAATTTCAATGGCTATACCCCTTATTATTTTATATGAAATTAGTATTCTGGCATGTAAATTAGTAAAGAAAAGAGCATAAAATTTTTGAAATTAATCAAGGTATAATATTGACCCCTTTATTTTAAACAAGGAACTGTCTTAAAGAAAATAAATACTTATTAAATTTGAGAATATCTTCATTTAATTACTAGAAATCATATTTTAATAATTATTTTTAGTATTAAAATACCAAAAGGACTGTCTCATAATGCATAGATATGCATTATGAGACAGCTCTTTTGCTATTTAAAATAAAAGGGTTAAAATTCATTATTTTAATTTAATACTATAGTTGTACTCCGTTCCTAATTTATACTTCTACTTGAGATGTGCTTTAAATCAATAAATTCAGTGAAAATTTGAGATTTATATATCCTTTAAACTAAATGTTTCTGGTGTTGTATAATCAACTTTTACTTCACGTAAATAAAAAGTATTATCTCTTTCCTCTGTAACATTGTAAGAAATGGCCACTTCTATTCCAGTATTTTTTAAATATTTAATTTTCTCTGGTTGAAACTGAATAAAATCATAATCTATATTTTCTTCATAATCCTCTATTCCATTTTTACGAAATTCTAGAATTGCTCTTGCAGTATCTTTTCCAAATACCTTTGCTGTTTTTAAATAGTAATCTTTGTTTGAAAAAACTATATTTTTTGACGTAAATTTAGAAGTTGTATTTTGTTTATATATCTGACCAGTGTTTTTATTTTCCAATGAACAATAGTGGGCACCTAGTTTTAAATGGTTGTCCAATATAAATTCTAATAATTTTAAACTTAAAAGTTCACTTTCAGATACGGCCAAACCACCAGAATACCAATAATTATAAAGTACTTTGAATGGTGGATACTTTAATTTAAATCCTCTTTTTACATATTCTTTAACGTTATTGTACGGAAAACAAAACTCCAAAAGATTAATTCCATCTACTTTTAATTCTTCTAAATCAAATAATAACTGTTTCATTCTTTCAAAGGTTCCTGGAATAACAGGCATTTCTACTATTACCTTAGGTATATAACCACGTGCAAGTTCTATTTTTTTCAATACTGTTTTATATAATTCTAAATTATCTTCTAATTTAACACTGAAGCGTATTTCTTTTAACCCTGCTTCACATAACTCTCTAGCAAGTTTTTCATCCAATAAATCCCCAGATGTATATAATCTTGTATGTACATTTTTTAGATTTTGTTGAATATATTGAAAATAGTCAAGAGTATCTTCTTTATGTAACAGCGGTTCTCCTCCAGAAAGAGCAAGGTAATCAATATCTGTTCCTATTTTTATCATATTTTCTAATTGTTCTTTCCAATCCCTTTTATTATTATTAAATAATCCATACTCCTCCTGATTTGCATTAAAACAATAATAGCAATTCCTATGGCACATTAAAGAAATATACATAGTTACACTTCCAATTGCTTTTGCACAGGCTTCACATGCAGGGGATATAAAATTATTATAAATGCTTTTATTATCATTTCGAAAAATAGCTTGTTTTTGATATAGACGATTTAATACTTCTTTTGTTTCTGACTCTATATATGCATTTTTATCAAAGGATATTCCAAACTGCTCAACCTGTTGAATAAAATTTTTTAAAATATCCAAATAAGAATATGCATATTCTTTAAATACTGAATTTTTAATTAATTTTATTGTATTTTCATTAATATCTGTTAACATAAAATTTCTCCCTTCGTTTTTAAATTTCACATTTTATATTAAATCTTAGTATTTACTATTAAAAAAATTTGTTATACTTAAAAGGATTATAATGGAATTATGTAGTAAAAGTCAATAAAAGGAAGTGATTGATAGTACTTAGAATAAATTTTAAATAAATGTTAATTTTTCTCACAATTGTATTGACATAAAATAAAAAAATAACGATAATATAACTATATTAAACAAATAAGAATAATATGGAATATTAAAATAGAATTGTAACAATATTATAGTTGACTAGAAAACTAGAGGCTAATTTTTTTCTTAAAAAATTTCAAGAAAAAATTAGCCTCTTTATGTTGTTTAAATTCAAGTAATTTTTAAATTTTTTACTATAGAACTTAATGCTGATTAACTCTCGTCGGCATTAAAATATATTATACGAAGAGGAGAGAAATTTATGGGATTAGAAACAACACAAAAAATTTCAAGTTGACTAGTAATTAATTTATATGTGAAAAATTATGAATCTAAAAGGAGTTGTAAACATGACAAAAAAAATAAAAGAAATACAAATTTTTAGGCACATCATGCAGTTAGTTTTATTTTTTCTACTGCCTGGTATATACATATTAGCCTTCAGTGAATTAAAATCAATTTTTAAAATGATTCTTAAAGGAGATTTTAAGTTTATTCAGGCTTTTCCAGGATTAATTGAATTTACAGTAGCAATTATTTTTACTATTTTAATGGGAAGATTTTTCTGTGGATGGTTTTGTGCCTTCGGAACCTTTAATGACTGGGTTCATATGATATCAAAAAGAATTTTCAAAACTAATTTCAAAGTCAATCAACGACTTGATTTTATACTTAGATATGTAAAATATATAATTTTATTTTTAATTCTAATTTTTACATTTAAGGGTGGAGATAATATTTTAGCTGGTACAAGTCCTTGGGATGCTTTTGCACAAATAACTAAAATCCCCACTGTGTTCTCCTCTTTAGCTATTGGATTTATACTTTTAGTTTTAATAACTATAGGAAATATTTTTGTTGAAAGATTTTTTTGCAGATATTTATGCCCTCTAGGTGCTGTATTTTCTTTAATATCTAAGATAAGCATATTGAAAATCAATAAGCCCAATGAAAAATGCGGAAAATGCAGAATATGTACAAATAATTGCTCAATGGGTTTAAATCTTTATAGTGTAAATAGTGTTCGCGGTGGTGAATGCATAAATTGTTTAAAGTGCATAGAAGTCTGCCATAGAAAAAATCCTCATGTAAATATACTAAATACAGATGTTAATTCAGCAACGGCAAGCTCTTTTGTTGTAGCTATTTTTGCTGGCATATACGGCTTAACTAATTTTGGAGGTACAGTCTCAATTGAAACAGGATTAGCTTCTTCAAACAGCGTAATGACTAGCAGTACTAATACTTTGCAAAGAATTAAATATAAGGATGGAAACTACATGGGAACCGGCACGGGATTTAATGGAGGTACAACAAAGGTTTCCATCAGTATAAAGAATGGTAAAATTAATACCATCAAGACAGTATCAACAGAGGATGATCAAGCATTTTATAAAAATGTGGAAAATATTATACCTAATAAAATAATTTCAGCTCAATCAACAAGCTCAATTGATACTGTATCTGGAGCAACTTATAGTAGCAAAGGTCTTATTGATGCAACTCAAAATGCATTGAATAAAGCTAAATAAATATCCACTAAATTTATTGCTGCTTTATTTGTAAAAATAATTGTTGGAGCAGTATAGAAGATACATTTATCTATAAGGTGAATTTCACTTGTGCTAAATTAGCAAAATGAGCTCAAAGCCTTAATACATAAGGCTCTGAGCTCGTTTTTTATTTTAAAAAAGTTAATTCAGAAAAATTAATTCAATATAATATAATAAAATAATATGTTATGTTTTACAGGTAGATTTTTCAGTAAATAAACCCTTATAGGATTTAAATAATTTTACTTTAAATAATTTACCGATTAAATTTACTAATTAAATGGCTTAAATCTATAATTCAATTTCATCCCCTGGTTTTATCCATCCATCATTTAATACTCTGGCAAATATAACTTCTTTTGACATAATACAAGTATCTATTGAATTTCTCATTTTACATCCTTTATAACATTCCTTACCTATCTGAGTAATCTCTAAAATTACTTCTCCAATCTTAAGATTTTTTCCCACAGAAAGTTCATTAAAAGCTATTCCTTCACTAGTAAGATTCTCTACAAATTTAACATTGCAAAATCCCTTTAACTCTAATTCTTTTATTTTATCCATACTCTCTTGTCCAAATAAACTTACCTGTCTACGCCCACTTCCAGCATGTACATCTCCTAATAAGCCATAATTAACTTTGAAATATCCTTTTTTAATAGCATGCTTTACAGTTCCCTTTTTCTCACTTATATTTAATGCAACAATGCTAGCCATTACTGAACCAACCCCCTTTAAAGTTAACTATCTGCCTTTCACAATTTCACATTTGATAATATCTGCCACTTATTTTTCACTCTTTAATGTTTAACTATATATCTTTTACAACGCCATTATCCTACTTTATTTAGGATATAGAAAAGCTTTAAACTCTATCAATAACTTTTAGAATATCCTCTTTATCTATTTCCTTTACAGAAATTAGCTTTTGATCATTATGTGTTATTATTTCCCCAATATTTGAATAATCGTAACCTCCAAGCCTATCAAGTTCTTTTAAAAACACATCACTTTTCATAACATTAATTAATTCTTTAATTGTTTCCATTTTCAAATATTCCTCTGGTACTGCAAAGTCATATTCCTCATTGCACACTGGAATAAAATCAAGTCCCATCATTTCTGCTGCTGAATATACTCCAAGACCACAATCTACATCCCCACTAGCTACTGCTGCTGCTACAGATAGATGGGTAAATTCTTCTCTTTCATATCCATTAATATCACTTGGGGAAATATCTAATTTCTTTAAATAATAGTCTAGTAGTAATCTTGTACCTGCTCCTCTTTGTCTATTTACAAAGCGCACACCTTTTTTTGATATGTCTGAAATTTCTTTAAGTGACAATGGATTGCCTTTTTGAACCATAAGTCCTTGAATTCTATTTACTACTCTTATTAAAGCTATATCCTTATCTTTTAAGTATTTATTAATATAGGAAATATTGTATTCACCACTTTCCATGTCCAATAGATGTATTGGAGCAATATGCGTTTCTCCATTTTTTAGTGCCATTATTCCCCCCATGCTTCCAGTGTGAGCTGAAGATAAATAATAGTCAGAATTCTTTATATGAAGTAAGTCAGAAAGTGTATCTAATATAGGATCATGGCTGCCTATGCAAACAATAGTATTTTTAATTTCATCTATATTTTTCATAAGACTTATTTGCACTCTGGTTCCAGCTTCAATGCCTTCTACGTTTTGAGGAACTTCTAATATTCCATCTGCCCTCACCAGTGACATTGTAGATCCTGCCCCTCTTGAAAGTGGTGTGGCAATGAGTTTATCTCCTACATATCCTAGCTTCATTCTTATAAATTCTAAATACTTTAGCGAAGACATGACTCTTCTCGATAGAATTGCCTCTACTTTTTGTGTTTTTTCAGGATTCATTCCCTGATATCCCTCTATAATTCTTCTAAGCACCTTATCCATTACAAAATAGGCTGAAACCGGATATCCAGGTATTCCAAGCACTGGTTTACTATCAATTTTCCCCATAATAACAGGTTTGCCTGGTTTTATAGATATACCGTGTACATAAACTTCTCCTAAGTCAGAAATCACATCACTTGTGTAGTCCTCTCTTCCTGCAGAAGATCCAGCATTTATTATAACTATGTCACATTCTAAAACAGCTTTTTCTAAAACAGCTTTTAAAGTTTCATAATTATCCTTTACTATTCCATATCTTCTGGGTATTCCTCCATATTGAACAATTTGAGCACTAAATACTCTTGAGTTGAAATCAATTATATCACCTATTTTAAGACTACTACCTGGATCTACAAGCTCGGTACCAGTTGGAATAACACCTACCAAAGGCTTTTTATAAACTTTAATAGTATTTACTCCTCCAGCGAGCATTGCCCCCATATCTACTGGCCTTACAACATGACCAGAAGGTACAATAAGCTGATTTTCAACTATATCTTCACCCAGTGGCCTTATGTGCTGCCAGGGTGCTGCACTTTTATATATTTTAATTTTATCTTCATCTATTTTAACTATATCTTCCACCATTATTACACAATCATATTCTCTAGGAATTGGATCTCCTGTATCTACCACTAAATAATCCTTGCCTTCCTCTAGTATAATAGGCTTCTTTTCAGAAGCTCCTATAGTATTTGAGCTTTGAAGAGCAATACCGTCCATAGCAGAACAATTATAAAATGGAGAGGATATTTTTGAATAAACTGCTTCTGAAGTAACTCTTCCTAAGCATTCCTCCGTACTTACCAATTCCTTATTCAAAAATGAATGCTCTATTTTTTCCAAATATTCTTTTAATGCTTCTTTTAATTCATAATTTGATAAATATACTTTTTGTGCCATAATAATCACCTCTGAAATTTATAAACATATACTTTTTCATATTTAGAAATTCCCTCTATATTTTTATTAATCTTTATGTAACCCCATGCCTTTGTAAATCCGCTGATAGCTGCTGATTTAGTCAGAATAGGCGTAGCTATATATTCTCCTTCTGTATTATCAATAGTAACTGGAAGATATTCTTCTCTTCCTTTGGCTTTATGATAATTCATACTGAATTTGCATGGAATAGGATAGTCTTCCTCTTGAAATCCAATCATTGTATGCATAAGATATCTAACTAATATTCTGTAAACTACTGCACAAGAAAGGGGATGACCTGGAAGTCCAAATATAGGTTTATCTTTTACTTTTCCAAGTATAGTAGGCTTACCTGGTTTTATAGACATCCCATGAAAAAGTATTCCCGGCTTTCCAAGCTCATCAATAACTCTTGCAGTTTCATCTTTCTTTCCTACAGAACTGCCTCCAGACACAAGCACTAAATCACACTCATCCATGGCCTTTCTAACAGTTGTAAATAATGCTTCATAATTATCTCTAATGACTCCATATAATATAGGTTGTCCACCATCTTCAATAACTGAAGAATAAATAAGATAGGAGTTAATGTCTCTAATTTCACCAGGCTGCGGCTGTTTTTCAGGGGATACAATTTCATCTCCTGTTGAAATTATTCCAACTCTTGGTTTACAAAATACTGGCACCTTAGTAATTCCTAAACTTGATAGCATACTTATACTATAAGGTCTCAGAAGTGTTCCCTGTTTAAGCACAGTTTCTCCTAGTTCTACATCTTCATCTTCATTTAATACATTTTCTCCAAATGAAATCGATTTATTGGCAAGTACAGTTATATCATCCATTTTGTCAATATATTCTATCATAATCACACTATCAGTTCCTTCAGGAAGCATTCCTCCCGTTGGTATATACATACATTCCCCTGGAAATTCCAGTGATTTAACAGGCATTTTACCCATTTTAACTTCACCTTTTAAATCAAGCATAGAAGGCATACTTTCACTGGCACCCTGTAGATCTCTAAACTTAACGGCATAGCCATCTACCATAGATCTTTTAAAACCAGGAATGTTTAAAGGTGATACAACGTCCCTTGACAATACTCTACCGTTACATTCTTTAATATCTACTAATTCTGTTCCTAAATTTAATTTAAAATTACAGTTTATCACATCCTTTGCTTCCTCTACAGATACTACTTTATAAAATTTCATATTATCCTCCTATCCTTCATATTCACAATCTCTACCTTTTTTAATTCACATATATAATTGTACTTAACTTATCTATTAATTTTTTTGTCTATACCAGCGCAATTTCAGAAATACCAATTACCATTTCATCTCCTGCTTCAATTATTCCACCATGAATTACCTGTGCAAATACCCCCTGCGTTGGCATAATACATTCACCCATCTTATAATAAATCTTACAATGAGTATGACACTCTTTCCCAATCTGCGTCATCTTGAGTATTACATCATTACATTTTAAAATAGTACCTACCGGAAGATTTCTAAAATCAAATCCTTCTACTATGAGGTTTTCACCAAAAGCCCCAGGGATTACATTAGCACCCTTCCCATTAAATTCATCTATTTTTTCTTTTGATAACAAGCTCACCTGTCTATGCCATTTTCCAGCATGAGCATCTCCAACTATTCCCCAATCAGCTTTAAATTCTGCTTTATTTATATTTTTCTTTTGTACTCCACGTTTTTCACTAATACAAACAGCTTTTACAATTCCCATTTTATCCTCCTATTTGAGCCATACTTTTAACTTCTACTTTATTTTCATCCTCTAAACGATAAAATTTATGTTCCTTTGGTTTATTGATAATTGCCCCTTTAATTGCCTCTTTTATTGATTCATCATCTGCTCCACTTCGAATCATACTACGCAAATCAATACCATAATTAAAGTACAGACACGATTTCAAATAACCTTCTGAAGTCAAACGAATGCGATTGCAGGTATCACAGAATTTATGATTTACTGCATCAATAAAGCCAATACATCCTTTCATAGATGGACTTTTAAAATATCTGGCTGGTCCATTTCCACGTTTTTCTTTAACCTCATACAAATCACTGTATTCATTTTGTAGCAGTTTAAAAATTTCTACACCTTTAATTGACTTAAATTGTTTTCCATATCCAATAGGCATCATCTCAATAAAGCGGATATCTATATTTTTTTTCTCACATAATTTAAAGAAATCAATAAATTCATCATCATTAAATCCTCCAATTGATACACAATTAAGCTTAATTCTTATATCAGTATCCAATGCCGCTTCAATAGAGTCCCAAACTTTCTTAAAATTATCTCTTCCAGTGATTTCTTTATACTTCTCTGCATTCAATGTATCTAAACTGATGTTAATTCCATCTAAATCGATTGCTTGAAAATCATGTAATTTTTCCTGTAACAATACAGCATTTGTCGTTATAGTTACCTTTTCAATAAGAGGTAATGACTTAATTCTTCTAATTAAATTTTCGCTATCTAAACGTACAAGTGGCTCTCCCCCAGTAATTTTAATTTTTTTTATTCCTAATTCTGAAACGCATTTACAAATACGAAGTATTTCCTCATAAGTTAAAATGTCAGAATGATTTACATTTTTTATGCCGTAAGGAGTGCAGTACTTACATCTTAAATTACATCTATCTGTAATAGAAACTCTCATATAATCTATATTACGACCATATAAATCTTTCATAATTTTCTCCTTTCCAATTTATCAGATGACTAGCCTCTGTAATACTTTTTTCTACTTTCCACCATTTACTGAATTCTTTTTATGATAGCAAGTCATACAAAGTTCTTCTCCATCTTTTGGTTTTACAGGTGCACCACATTGTTTACAAATCCCTGATTTGATTTTTGTTCTAATTGGCATAAATACATTATCAACATATACTACTTTCATTCCTTCAATTGCTTTATCCATACAGACAGTTTCACATACTCCGCAGCCATCACATTTCCAAGCAGTATGATTCATAATGCCATTACCTTTTTCTCCTTTCGAAATATGAATTGCTTTTTGAGGACATACTCTCTCACAAATTCCACACCCCCAGCATCGGCTCCCGAAAATCGGTGTACGCCACCCAAACTTTCTTTGCTTAATATTTAGATATTCAACATTTTTCAATCTATTTGCTAGTAATTTTCTATAAACCATTCCATCTAATTTAATGCTTGTATCTTCTGGAAGCATAGTACTAATTGCAGACCTTGATTTTTTGAACATAAATGCAAACATTTCTCGTCTAGAAAAATGTTTTTCCGGTATTGGAAGCATATTATCATTAATGATAATACGTTTATTGTACAATTCCTCTCCAAGAAATTCTTTTACGCGTTTCAGGTTTAATTCTATTAATCCTTCATTAGTACACTGTTCTTTACAATTGTCACAATTTCTTCTCACAATTATTACTGGCTTTTCTAAGGCTAGACATGCTAATGCCTCCCAAGGACACGCAGCTATACAATACAATTTTACATCACTGTATGTTTGTTCCTGATTGCAGTTTAAAATAATTTCTTCACCTTTTATCTCATAAGCACTTAAAATTTTGTTCATAGCACCATAAGAAGAACGAATTGTTCTAGAAGGACATGAGGAAACACAAATATTACAATTTATACATTTATACCAATCAATCTTTTTTAAATTTACAGACTTTATTATTCCTCTCTGACAAGCCTCTTCACATGCTGTACATAATTTTTTTCTCTGCTTTTCATTGATACAACGCTCATATTCAATAGTTGGATGATTTTCATCTATTAACTTATTGAATACATATTGTGTTAATAAATCGTCTAACATAGTACTACCTCTATTTTTTCTGGTTTTACAATATTCACTTCAAAATTTATTTCTGCCACTTTATCTAAGCATTAATGGCAGGCACTATATTTTTTATATTATCTAATATTTCAATAATAGTATCATAATCAATACGTAAAAACTCCTTTAGAATATCTGCCATCTCTGGATAATATAATTTTGAATTTGACTTTTGCATTTGCTTTGCAAAATCAGGAATCCATATTTGAAGATGATATTGTAAGAAATCTTTTTGCTCATTTAAAAGCTCAATTACTCTTTCCATATTTTCATTTTCAAATGCTTCTTGTATTTTCATACTTAAGATATACATAAAATCTAATTCAAGTGCAATATGATCATCTGCTACATGAAGATATCTAGTTGGAACAATTCCATACTTCATGTAAATTTTACGAACTTCTAAAGTACTTTCTCGGAATAAAATGCGTTCTTTTGTTATATATACAGATTCCCAAGGAGGAGCCGGCATTTTTTCTGGTCCAATAAGTAATTTTGTATACTCTGTTTTAATCTTTTCAATGAAATCATCATTTAATCCATAAGCAATAGACTTCAGATATTCTGCTGCATTGACCATGGCATGATTATCTTTTGTATCCAATAATTTCAAGGCATTTATAGTAACATTAGCAGTCACTACTTTCAATTGCTTTTCACTTGGATCAGTGCCAAATACATTCTGAAATATCCTATATAAATACGTTCTGTTTGCAATAAGTATTTCAATACTTTCTTTTTCATTCATCATATTAAATTCTCCCAATCTTAGTAGATATAAATATTGTATAGAATAAATATTTGCTTATAATTGCTGATATTATTATGAATGCAACAGATAAAATTCTTGACTCATTTCCAATCTTTATTAAAACTCTACTTTTACCTGATTTCTCTCTAATTTCTTTCCAGAAAAAGAATGTAACTCCTGCAATCTCAAATAAATATTTTAATACAACTAATGCACTTTTTTCATTAAGTAATTTTGCACTTTCTGATCCTGCTAATCCTAAGGTAGATAAATTAACACTATAGAAAATTCCACTTATAATTTGTACTATTAATGCCAATAATATTGCTCCACCGATAATTTTCCTGAAATTTTCTGTTTGATCTTTATAATCAAATGCATAATATAATATTCCTCCGATCAAAACTACATTTGTATAAAAATCTATAAACGTTTTTGCTCCATCCCAGGAAGGAACACTTGCAAATGTATAAACATTCCCCATAATAGCCACATCTATAAGTCCTATGACCACTACTGACCAGATAAGTATATTCTGTGCTAACTTTGAAGAAGGTTTCACAAATGTAATAATGGCATTTACTACAATCAACACTATTAATATTCCAAAAAATAGAATTTCTTTAGACAACCATGAAAGTCCTATGACCACGGCTAACAAAGTGAGTATACTCTGTACTAACCTTGCAGAAGGCTTCACAAATGTAATAATGGCATTTAGCACAATTAATACTGCTAATATCTCAGAAAATAAAATCCCCCTTGAAAGCCATGAATTTCTAATATTTCTTAAAACGTACAATACTTTAAGCGGCTGACCTAAATATAACAGATATGCAAGTATACCAATAATTATAAATGCTGCTGCTACAATAACAGGAAGTTTCTTAACACTATCTTTGTTTTTTAATTTATTAATAGCTAAAAATAATATAATTCCCACTGATGATTCAATTCCTATGGAAAATATCAACAATCCCAGTTCTGACATACACACTATACCTCTCTTTCCACATAAATCTTTGAATATGCATTTTTCCTTGGCTTAATCAATACTGATGGATTTGTTATAGAAGCTGATGGTAAAATCGGAAGTTCACTCACCACATCTTCTCCATATTTTCTCTTTAAATCATCCAGTTCACCAAAATCAATGCATCGCATAATACATGAATCTACACAGACAGGATTTTTCCCTTTAGCCACCAAATCCTTACATGCATCACATTTGTTTATAATGCCTTTCTCCTCTATATACTGTGGTACTTCATAAGGACAATTCCAAATACAATACTTGCACCCAATACAAATATTAGGATCATAATCTACAATGCCATTTGCTTCTAATTTGTGCATAGCTCCAGTTGGACATCCTTCTACACATTTTGGATTTTTACAATGGTTACAAGTAGTAGAAAGGTGATAAATACCTGGACTTGGGAAACTACCCGTTTCAAATGTTTTCACCTCACGGAAGAGAGTCCCCACTTCTAAACGATTTTTATCTTTACATGCAATCTGACAAGTACGACATCCAATACATTTTGTCATATCAAAATAAAATCCATATTGACTCATTCTATCTCACACCTTTCTTTAAAATATAATTCTTTGTGGAACATCTGTATCGGCTGGTAATGGAGTGCCTGTCCATTTCTCTAAGTTTACATTTTGCGTATTCCATCCTGAAACTCCCCCACCAGTAGAAATATTCCCACACAAATAATTATCTGCACCTGCTTTATCAATGCCATTGGATTCATCTAAATCTGCCCAGGCACCATGTGGAAGTCCAATAACACCTGGAGCAATACGTTCTGTTACGTAAGCGTGACGAAGAGTTTTGCCATAAGCACTTGTAATTAAAACAGTATCTCCATTCTTAATTCCCTTTTCATCAGCACTCCTTTTTGAAATATAGGCTGGCTGCTTCAAAGCTTCGCGAAGCCATGGCACATTATCATAAATAGAATGGGAACGTCTTATATAATGAGGATTAATTAACTGGTATGGATACTTTCCTTTAGCCTTATCCCCAAAATTTGAATATGTGCTTTCATAACCATCCCTTGGAGGTACATATTTTGGTAATGGTGAAACTTCATTATAACCCTGACTATATAAAATATCAGCTTTTGTCTGAGAATAAATTTCAATTAAGCCAGTTGCTGAATTCAAAGGATTTTTCACAGGATCCTTTCTAAATTTTTCATAAGCAATATTCCCATAGTTATCTCCATCATGCCTTTCTACTTGATAAATACCATCTTCTAAGAACTTATTCAAAGGAACTTTACCTTGCTGCGGCTTACCAGTACAACCAAATTCTGCAATATCTTTAGCTGTAATCTCTACCAATGGTTCATAACCTGTTCCTTCCTTATTTATTACAGTGGAGTTTACTAATTTATTAAAGAATCTTTGTTTTTGGCTGATTGGATACATATCTTTTTCTGGAACATCTAACAATTTACCAAGCTCAATGTTTATCCAATCATCATCCTTTGCTTCATAAATTGGTTTTATAACATTGCTGTATACCAGCATAATATCACGGTTACATCCAGATGAAGGGAAATTACCTTCACGTTCCCACCATGTAGTAATAGGAAGAACAATATCCGCATATTTTGAATTTGTAGTTAAAAATGAAGACTGACTTAATACAAATTCTACTTTACGATGCACCTGAATTCCTTCTTTCATACCTTCACGTGTTTGAAGAATTGCACTTCCACTATGCCATATCATCTGAATATTAATTGGTTTTTTCTCAATTTTCTTTTTTAAATCTACTTTTGATACTACCTTTTTCCAATCAGCTGGTTTCCCATTAATAGAAGGAAAAACGCCAGAAGGATTATAACTCCCACTTGAAATTGCTTTCCACCCTTCTGTATCATTTAAGTAAAGAGGTGTATAGGTCTTTGCCTTTGATACCATCCCATCGCTGCCTGAAACCACCAATGCTTTTCCAAAGTTTGCAGCATTATTCCAGCAGGAAGTACCTGTAGCATGTCCAGATTTACCAATATGACCACCCATAGCACCTAATGTTATAAATAATTGAGGCATTGAATCACTATTATGAGTACGTGCAGGTGCCCAAGTAGTTAATAGTGCAGTCTTTGTATTTTTTCCTATTCGCCTTGCTAACTTCCGAATTGTATCAGCTGGCACACCAGAAATTTCTTCTGCCCACTCAGGTGTTTTAGGAGCATTATCGTATTTTCCAAGCAAATAGTCTTTAAAATTTTCATTTTCTCTTGCATCTGGAGGCATGTGCTCTGCATCAAAGCCATAAGTATAGTGATTTAAAAAATCCCAATCAATTAACGGGTTTGTTACCGGATCATCTTCTTTTAGCATTGTATATGCCAGTGCTAATTGAAGTGTCATATCCGTTCCAGGTCTAATTGGAATCCATTCTGCCTCTAAAGTTGCTGCTGTATCTGTATATACTGGATCAATAATTACGAATTTACATCCTTTTTTCTTCATCTCCAAATAAAAATGCGTTGAATTTCCCATGGCAGACCAAGCTGGATTTAAACCAAATCCCACAACCAGCTCTGACTTTTGCAAATCAAATCTATCATTTACTGCATCTCGTACTAAAATTCCATCTCCTATTCCTAAAATATGGGGCACTGCATACCATGCGCCATAAGAGCTAGTCCCCCAATGAGAAACATAAGACCCTAACTTATTTAATAAAGGACCAGGCTCACCACTTGTAGAATAAATAGATTCTACTCCATACTTATCTTTAATACGTGTGATTTCATCTGCTATGTATTTTAATGCCTCATTCCATGAAATTCTTTCCCATTCATCTTTTCCACGAAGTGATTTATCTCCCCCACCTGGTTTCCAGTTTTTACGCTTCATAGGATATTTCAAGCGATCAGCTCCCTGTGCTTCAAATTGCTCTGCTCTCCCCCTTAAACAAGCTCTTTGCTGCGGATTATCGTCAGTATCTTCTCTTAAATCATCTGTTTTTTGACGCACCACTACTCCGTCAACTACTAATGCTTTGACTAAACATTTTCCTCCACAATTATGCCAGCATGCTGCTGAAACCCACTTTCCGGCATTAGTATTAATATGAGCTATATCTGCTTCTTTTAAACTTGCTTCTTTCAATGTGTTGTCATAACCTGCTAAAGGCAAACTTGCAACAGCTGCTGTTACAGCAGCACTACCTTTTAGAAATTTCCTTCGATCTACCTTAGTATTTACTAATTTATTTATAAAGTTACTCATACCCACAATATATCCTCCTCATCTTTGAAATTTTAAAATAATCATTAATATTACTGAAGCTAATTTTTCCATATTTTCTTTACCTATGCTTAAATCTAAACAATACAAAAAGACTAATTCTTCTTAAATTACTTCAAGAAAAATTAGCCTCTAGTTTTCTAGTCAACTACAACATTGTTATTAATTATTATAATTTAACTTTAATATTTCAAAATCCAATAATATATTATCCCTATATGTTTAATATAAATATATTATCCTTATTTTTTTATCCTATGTCAATACAATATTGACAATTTTAGCATTTATTTAGAATTTATATTATTTAATTGTAATTTTCCTATATTTTATGATTAAAATAAAAAATTAGTCAGTATCCCTTAATATCTTCCTATACAATCTAATCCCTGTTAATTAAATATAAAAAATTAACCTTCCTTTACCTCTTGAAGCACTTCTTCATTCTCTGTTGTATTTTTATCACTCTTCAATAAGAAAACAAGTAATAATCCAAGGAAGGATACAACAGCAGCTATAACAAATGCTGAATTCATTCCAGCTATCTGAGCATTTAGTGGATTAGTGTATTTCCCACTTTTAGCCACATTACTCATTACAGTTATTAATACCGCCGTTCCAATTGAGCCACCAACTTGACGGAAGGTATTATTCATAGCAGTAGCATGTGCTATAAGCCTATTTGGAAGAGCGTTAATACCAGCAGTTACTAATGGCATCATTACCATTGATACGCCAGCCATACGCACTGCATACACAATTACAATAAAGGTAATTGATGTATCTAATTTTAAATAAGACAAGAGAAAAGTTGTAATAGTTATAATGGTAAGGCCAATAATAGCCAATAATTTACTTCCTATTTTATCAAAAATTATACCTGCTATAGGTGACATACCTGCCATTACAATAGCGCCTGGAAGCAGCATTAATCCAGAATGTAAAGCAGATATTCCACGCATATTTTGTGTATACAGAGGCAACATAGTTTCTATTGCCATCATAAGTGCAAATATAAGCATACTAAGCACAGTAGTTAAAGCAAATGTTCTATTTTTAAATACTCTAAACTCAAGTATTGGAGAATCAATTTTTAGTTGTCTTATTACAAATAGTACTAAACTAACTGCACCAACAACAATTGTTCCAATTACCCAAGGATCCGTCCATCCATCTGAACCAGCAGTGCTGAATCCATATAATATTCCACCAAATCCCAAAACTGATAGAATAACAGATAAAATATCTAAATTAGCTTCTTTTGGCTCTGTTACATTCTTTAGTATAAATAAAGCCACAACCAAATCAATTACAGCAATAGGTAAAATAATATAGAATAAATAGTTCCAAGAAAAACTATCTACAATCCAACCGCTTAAGGTAGGACCTATGGCTGGTGCAAATGAAATTACAAGACCAATCATTCCCATTGCTGCTCCACGCTTTTCTTTTGGGAAAATAACCAAAAATACTGTCTGCATAAGCGGCATAAGAGCACCAGCTCCAACTGCCTGCAGAATACGGGCAATTAATAAAATTGAAAAATTAGGTGACAAAGCAGCTACTAAAGTACCCACAGCAAAAATACCCATTGAAAAAATAAATAAAGCACGTGTTGAATACCTTTCAATTAAAAAAGCTGTTATCGGAATAAATATTCCATTTGTAAGCATAAAGGCCGTAGTAAGCCACTGTGCTTTATCTGCTGTAATATTAAAACTTCTCATAATATGTGGCAGTGCTGTAACAAGTAGAGTTTGATTTAAAATTGCTACGAAAGCACCAATAATAAATACTATAACAATTGCATTACGATTACTTGCTTTTAAAGATGTTGTATTATCCATAAAAATTTTCTCCTTCTATATCTATATAAGTGTTCTCAATCGACTGATTAATGGTTTAAGATTATCAATTTGATTTAAGTAACCTAGTAAAGAATCTACTAAATAATTTACTCTTGTTTTTTTTGAAAGTTCCTGATGAAGATGGTTTAAGGCAGCTAAAAATTCTTTTTTCAAAGGATCATTATCTGAAATATCATTTAATACATCTTTAATATCCTCTAAACATTTTTCAATAGTATCCTCTTCAATTCTATCTTTATTTTCTATACAATTGAATCTGCTATTCATCTCTTGGTCTATTAATAGTGGCGGCCTATTTTGTTTGTCTTTAACTAGTGCATCTAAAATGCTCTTTATTTCTTCAATGACTTGTTTTGTGTTCACTGTTGATTTATTATCTATCATCACACCAACAAACATATTGATAAGTGCATTAGTTATAAAGGTTAAATCCCATACAATATTTTTAATGTCCTCTCTATAGTACTTAAGTAAATTATCTTTATTCCATTTCATAATTGTATATCTAATAAATTGTACATGTTTTTTTATCTCTACACATTCAACAGAAGTGGATGTAAACATAAGCATTTTAGAAAGCTCTTTATTGGCTTTGTAGGATTCAATTTCATAATAAATTTTTGCTTTAAATTTTTCTTCATCACTGATATCCTCTTTGGAATCAATAATTGAAGATTCATGAATCATCTGGTGAAGATTGTATTCAAGTAACTCCCTTAACAATTCATTTTTAGATGCAAACAATTTATAAATTGATGCCTTTGATATACTGCAAACTTCAGCTATACATTGCATTGACACATTATTATATCCATGCTTTGAAAAAAGTTTTTTTGCTGCCAAAATAATCTTTGTACGTTTCTCCATATATATTTTCCTCTCTGAAAACTATAGAGTTTTTATAAAACCCATCAGTTCCTCCGTAGATTATTATAACTTCTATTTAATATAAAATCAATACAAATTTTGTCCTAAAAATTTAATTAAATCATTAAGGCATGTGAAAATAAATAACAAGTCAAAGATGCGACGTCTATTTTGAATTATACAAGGAAACAGGTCCTGATAATAGTGGTGCTATCAGAGGGTTCTGCTGACGCAGTAGAATTCAAAATAGGCTAGCATACCGACTAGTTATTTATTTGAATGTGCCTAATACTTAATAAAAATTTAATAAAATTTAATTTTCTTTATAAAATTGATATAAAATTGTGATAATATATAATTATAATTGCCAATGAAATGCTTTTAATGTCAATTTAATATTATATAGAAGGGGGATAATATGAATAGAAAGAAAATATCAGTAATGATCTTAGCTTTTATTATAGGAAGCACATTGTTCATGCCAAAATCTTATTTACCAATAGCATCGAATAGAGTCTATGCGGCAACTATCAATGAAAATCTTCCAGTGATGTCAAATATGCAATCTAAGTCTATTGATCCAGTAATACAATATTTGACAATAAAAGCTATAGGTACTGATCATATATCAAATTCAAATACAACAAATATGAATAGGCTTTTGCCTTTAATATGTATAGATAGTCCAATCAGTAAAACTTATATTACGAATAAAATCATCATATCAGGATGGTCCTTAAATTCTTCAAGGGTATCCAGTGTTGATATTCTTATAGATGGAAATAAAGTAGGAAACGCAATTTTAGGTATAGCAAGACCAGATGTAAAAAAAACATTTCCAATTTATAATGATATAACAAGTGGTTTTATTTATACTTTAGATACAAGTAAATTATCTCCTACTTCCCATAAAATAACCATAGTATCTAATGGTAATGATGGAAGCTATGCTGATCAAAGCATTACATTAAATAAATCTGAAAGTTCACCTTCTACAACTGCTTCAGAAAATAAGCAGTCAATAGGAAAAACTGATATTACTCTTGCAGACTGGGCACTTAATCCTTCTAGAGTTAATCATATTAAAATATTAGTAGATAATCCAAAGGTAAACGCAGCTCCTTCTGGGAATCTAACGGCAGATGCAAATAGAACCTATTCTGATCATAGTAAGGACACTGCTGCACTAGCTATAGCTGGTACAGAAAATAATAAAGACACAATACCTGGAGATAAGAAACAAAAGCCACAAGGCAAAGCACCGGAAGATAATACACAAAAAGCTAATACACCAGCGGTGAATAATAAATCCTTAGTTTCTATAACATCATTGATTCTAAATGAAAATACATATAATTTAACAGTAGGAGATACAAATACCTTAACAGCAAATATAGCTCCAATAAATGCTTCAAATAAAGCTTTAAGTTGGACATCCTCAGATAACGCTGTGGCAGAAGTAACTGATACCGGAAAAGTAACTGCTGTGGGTGCTGGAACAGCTAAAATTACTGCAACCACTAAGGACGGAAGCAAAACTTCAAGCTGCGCTGTCACTGTTAATACTAAAAAAGGCTATGTATATAATCCCGAGCTTGAAATTGACCTTAATGTAAGATCAGCTCCAAATTTAGATAGCAAAGCTTTAGGATTTATGTATAATTATGAGAGATTTGATATTTTAGGAAGTACTGTTGATGGTGATGGAAATGTATGGGATAAAATAATTTATAATGGTAATACAGGCTATATATCCGATGCCTATGTGCAGAAATATACTTCTCCACCGGATAATGTAGTTAAAATAGCAAGTAATATAACTAAAACCTTCAGTGAAATTACTGGAAACACTGATGATACAAGTTTATCCCCAGGATATATTAAGCAAAGTTTAAGCCAAGGAACTCTTCAGCCCCTTCTTAATAGAATGGACAGACAGTATAATGATGAACTTAAAAGTATTTTTGGGACAAACTATGATGCTCTGCACAATATGATACTTGACACACCAAAGAATCAATCTGAGTGGGCTGACAGCATTAGTGATTCCTCCAATAAAATTATTGAACCTTGGTACTCACAGCTTAGTGATTTATTTGGCAATAAAGATTTCATAAACATTAAATCAGATGCACAGGTATACACAGTAAAACAGGCCATGATTATATGTGATAAATACAATTTAAAGACATCACGCGGCTTTACCCTTGCCTTTGATATTTCAATGCAAAATGGAGGTATAACCTCAGATGCTGAAAAAATTATTGATGGAGCTATTCACCATAATCCTGATATACCTGAAAAAGAACTTCTTCAGGTTATTGCAAATGCCACGGCAAACACTGCAGTAAGTGATCCTGATTATATTAGAGAAAGAGAAACAGCTATAATTAATGGACAAGGAAATGTTCATGGAAATATGCTTTATCTTGATAGTGATTATGGTTTGAGTGATAAATTGTGGAGATAAAAAATAGGGCAGATTAATCTGTCCTATTTTCTCTTTACATAATATTTATACATCATCAGTAAGTGCATCAATCTATAAACCTTTGTAAACTTACTATTTTCTAATTTGAACTGCTAATTATACCTTTAACAATAGCATTTGCAATATTTTCTGGATTGTATTTATCCATATCGCCATTTGAATCAACAAAGCAAGTTTCTACTAGCACTGCTGGCATCACTGTGTTATTTAGTACATATAAATGTTGTCCATCTACTCCCTGTACTTTAACACCTCTATTATTATATCCCAGTGCAATCATGTTATTTTCAATATTATGAGCAAGTTCTATGGACTTAGCACTTCCGCCGGCCCACACTTCAGTACCCTTACCACCACCAGCATTTGCATGAATACTTACAAATAATTCTGCATCACCATTATTGGCTGCATCAACTCTTTGCTGCAATGAATCTTCAACACTGCTTGCAGTATCTGGTTTAGTAGAGATTACATTGTATCCTTCTTCTTTTAGTTTATTTATAACTCTTTGTCCAACATCCATAGTTATTGTATCTTCTTGTCTAATTCCAGTAGCACCAGAATCATAAGCTACATTATGTCCTATGTCTATAGCTACGGCAATTGTCTTAGCCTTACTTTGTAGTTGTGCTGCCTGCTGATCCTTCACAATTTTTACCCTAATTGCTTCGGCTCTTAAGGATTTACCAACAGTTCCAGCAACTTGTCCATCTTGTACCCAATCCATCCAGCCTATATTTTGAACGTGCACTTGATACTGAACATGATAACCGGCAGGTGCATTATTTAACTTAATTTTTATAGCCTCAAGCCGTAAAGATCTTCCTTGAGTTCCTGCCATTTGTGAATTAGTAACCCAATCCATCCAACCCACATTTTGAACGTGAGCCTGATAAGTAATGCTCATTCCCGATACATTACCTGATAGATTGATTTTAACAGCTTCCAGTCTTAAAGATCTTCCCTCAGTTCCTGACGTTTCACCATCATTTACCTGTCCTTGCCAACCTATATTTTGCACATGACTCTGATAATTTATATGTACATCATTAGTCTCCGCTTTTACAACATTATACGAGCCGAAAACCACTAATAAACTACTGATTATTATAAGTATACGTAAACTAAATTTCATTTTTTTCATTACATTCATTCTTTCACCTCCCTTCTATTATATTATTCGTAATTTTACGTGAAAATTTTATAGTGTACTTAATAGTATATATTTATGTTATTATACTATTCGTTATTTTTCAACATTATATTCCAAATATTGTGGGTTTATTTGAAAAATTATGTAGAATTTTGATTTATAACTACTTATCTTTTCATGCATTAAAGGTTAATACCTCCACCTCTAAGCTAAGCGTAGGTGGGACTTTCAATCAGATGGGGTAGAGTCCCCACCTGATTTCCCCATGTTTCACTTTGCTGAAACCAGTTCACTTAACTTAATTATATTTTTTTATTTAAGTTTATAATTATTAAATATCAAAAAAAATCTGTGTAACCCTCCATTATCTTCATGAAGTTTACACAGATTTTTTACAACTTTATATGTTTTTATAAGTCTATAAGTATCATAACTAAAGTTATATGTTTATTGCAAATTAGCAGCAGCAAACTGGAGTATTGTTCATACACATTACAGCATTACATCCACATTCCATCATGCTCATCATGCAGTCACAACATCGATGAATCATAGAAGACATCATTTCATCACCACTAGTCCAAGTCATGCACATTCCATCTGTAGCCATTTCGCATTTACACATTCCCATCATCATGTTGCATTCCATCATTTTCATTCCATTCATCATCATGCACATGCTAGTCATTCCACCGCTTAACATTGAGCAAAGATTTTGCATCATTGAAGCAGCTGTTTCATCTTTTGACATGCACATCATTTTCATTCCATTTTCACATTTTTCCATTTTCATTTCCATACGTGGAATCATCATCATGTTCATTTGTGTCATAGGCATATCCATCATACCCATACCGTTATTCATCATCATACCTTTACCCATCATCTTATTCATGTTAGAACCCATGATTTTTGTTTGCATTTTACATCCTCCTAAAATTTAAAAAATTTATAATATTGATTTAGTAATCCGCCTCTAGTTTACTAGTTGGCCTACACCTCTAGTTTATTTAATAAGCCTTACCTCTGATATATACAGTAAGCAGTACCTATTCTAGTAGTTACACCTCTGGTTTATCCAGTAAGTTTATCTAATAAGTTACGCCTCTAGTCTATCTAGTGAGCTATCCTATGCCTCCAGTTTTCTGGTCAGCATATTAGGCATCTTCAAATAAATAGCTAGTCAGTATACTAGTCTATTTTGACTTGTTATTTATTTTCACATGCCTTAATTATTAATTTTTTAACATTTTAGGCACAAAAAAACTACAGCAGTATTTATAAAATATTTCATAAATAACTCTGTAGTTCTATACTTAACATATTTATAATTTTTATTCATTATTTTACATAAACAACTGCATGCCATGCCCATTTTATTTACCATACAGCAGCAACAACAGCATAAACAAGACATAATCTTACAACATACAAAACACATAGCATTCATACATTTACCCGTAGCTATAGAAGAGAATATTTCATTAATTATTAAATTTTTATTCAATAAATTTACTTTTAATAATTTCATTTTTACGCTCTCCTTCGCATCATAAGTTTTTACATTAATTACATTTTATACCGCACCAATATTTATGTCAAGTATTAAATTAAATATTTTATATTCCACTTCCATTAAAGAAATCATTATATTTATTTTTCTTAACCTGCTCCATTAACTTGCATAAGCTCTACTATAAAGCTTCTGATAGAAACTCATCAAGCAAGTTATTAAATTTATCAGGATATTCCCAGAACATCATATGACGCCCTAAAACAAACACCTTAGTATTAGGAAAATACCTATTCATAAATGGGACTCCTACTCCTGCCCTAGGTTCTGAAATAAACATACATGATGGTATTGATTGATCTACTAATTTTGCTGCTTTAGTTTTATTTAAAAACATACCACTGGCATACAACTCCCGTGCTATATAATAAGGTGTACGTATTGAGTACTTTATTATTTCATTTATTTCTTCTTTAGAAAGCTCACGTTCAACCATAAATTCAGTAGTAAAAGGAAGCATAAAACGTCTTAAGCTTCTATTAGAATTCATATTATATGTATAATTATTTGATATTTCATCGATTTCTCCACCTACCCAGTCATCCTTATTTATAGATAATTGTTTTGGTGTAATATCAATATTTACTAATGCTTTTACATTTGATAATCCTAATTCCTCAATATATCCCCATGTTACTAAACCACCAAAGGACCATCCAACTAAAATTATATTTTCTAACTGAAGATAATTTAAGAGCTTCACAAGGTCTTTTATATGGGTATTATAATCATTTCCCTGTAAGGCTATTGTAGATTTACCATAGCTTCTTGGGTCAATGGCAATAACTCTATAGTTTTTAGAATAATAATCAATTTGATATTGAAAAACATCTGAAGTGAATGTCCATCCTGGTACAAAAACCAAGGGTATTCCTTTCCCCCTATCTATATAATACATATCTATATTAGGTTCAATTTCAAAATAGTTATCATTTTTCAACAATTATCATCATCTCCATTTTGATAAATAAGAGAGGCTGTATTTCATCTATGATGAAATACAGCCTCTAGTTATCTAGTCAGCAATAATATTATTAAAGTGTAGTACTAAAAAAGGCTGAATCTTATCCTTAAAATAAAGAATAAAATTCAGCCTCTAGTCTCTCTAGTAAGCTAATTCATAAGATACACGGTATACTAACTCCGAAATTATATATTAATAATTCAATTACCAACTATTAATATATCTTTCCTACGAGTATAATCATATTTTTAGAAAATGTCAATATATTTTTACATCAATATAGTGAATCACTTTCACAGAGTGCGGTGGAGTCTTACAGCCTCTAGTTATCGGATAAATATTTTTTTACATCATCTAAAATTTCAAATCCAAATACATCTCCTACTATAACTTCCAAATCTGAATAATCACTTTTTTCTATTTTATTCTTAATTTCCTTTGGCAAAATACCAAACTTTTTAGTTAATAGTTGTACAATAGTTTTAATTAATTCTTGCCTTTTTCCTTCTTTTATTCCCTCTTTTATTCCCTCTTCCCTACCTTTTTCATAAGGTTCTTTATAAAGTTCAGATGCCATATAAATCTCCTCCTTTATATAATTTTCTAAAACTTCAAATTTATATAGTCGTTTGCTTAATTCCACTGTCAGGTAATAATAGTCTTTATCTTCAAGCTCTTCTACAACTTTAAGACATTCTTTAATATGCTCCTCATCATTTTCATTACCATGCTGCATAAATATCCTTAGAGGATACAATACTAATTTATCACTGTTTAGTACTTCATACTTATTCATATCATATACTTTTACCACTTTGTAGCTGTATTCTAATACTTTTTCACCTTGTACAATCATTTCAATTTTATTATTAATATTTTTAGTACTTTGTGGTGATTTTAATATTATTAACACCTGATATATAGGTAAATTATCATACCAATTTATACTACTAAGATATCTGAGCATTCTCTTATTCATTGCCCTGTTACTACTATAATTTGATTCAAATTCCATATGAAGTATAAATTTTTCATCATTCATTTCAACCTTTGCTAGATAATCAGCTCTCTTCATATCCGACATTGATAACTCACTAAACTCTAAATGCAATTCTTCTGCATTTTCTATTTCTGGCATTCCTATTGTTCCTAGTGTCTTAGCATCCTTTTTCTCAAGTGCCTTTATTGTTTCATCAAAAATATGTTTCCTTGTTTTATCCTTAGAATTATTACTCATATTTTTCCCTTTCATCAACTAACACTCTATTACTTATATTATATCCAATTTCCATAAAAACTTCATCATCTATTTAGATTTCTAGCTTATTGACAATATTTACTTCATATGATATGTTTATAAAAAGTAAGTTGATAAGAATACTAGGTAAAATTGACTGATCAGCTAAACTGTAGGCCAAGTTTGTATTTTAAAATACAAATTTGGTCTTTTTTATAAATATTTAAGATACTTATATCATATTATCTAATTGATAAAATTTTTAGAAAGGAAAGGTATTAATATCAATGTTAAATGACATTATTAAATTTTTACTAAGCAATATTAATCAGTATTATCAAGCCGTCATTATCCATATATCCATAAGTATAACAGCAATACTTATAAGTATTACCCTAGCTGTTCCCCTTGGAATATTATGCTCAAGAAGTTCAAAAGTTCTGTATCCAGTAATGAATTTTTTTAATTTCCTGAGAATTATTCCTAGCCTTGCAATACTAGTTTTAGCATTGCCAATCCTTGGAACAGGCTTTGCTCCTGCACTAGTTGCTTTAATAATTCTTGCAGTACCACCAATACTTATAAATACCTATTTGGGTTTTAAAAATATTAGCCCATCAATTATTGAAAGTGCAAAGGGAATGGGTATGGATTATAAAGAATTGCTTTTTAAAATTCAAATTCCCCTGGCAATGCCTTTAATAATTACAGGTGTAAGAACTTCTTCCGTAGAGGTTATAGCCAGTGCTACTTTGGCATCTTATATAGGAGCTGGTGGCCTTGGTGATTTTATATTTACCGGATTAAGTATGAATGATTACACCATGCTGCTTGTAGGCGGAATATCCGTAGCAGCCTTATCTATTATTGCAGAAATAATATTATTCTTTTTACAACATGGAGTTACAAGGTATCAAAGAGATTAAAAATTACAGATTGCATTGATTATATGTAGTCTATGTATAAACAGCTATGGCAAGGGGCTTATAGCACCTTGTACATGAGATATTATAAGGAGAGTGTTAAATATGAAAAAGAAATTATTTATTTTACCATTATTAGCAGCAATGCTTACAGCGGTGGTATTTACAGGGTGTGGCAAAAGCACTGGTAGTACTACTAACACCGCTAATGGCTCTAGTTCTAAACCAACAATAAAAGTTGGATCTAAAGATTTCACAGAATCTCTAATTTTAGGTGAATTATATTCAGAAGCATTAGAGCATGCTGGGTATAAAGTTGATAGAAAATTAAATTTAGGTGATGCAGTAGTTCATACATCTTTAGTAAATGGCGATATAGATTTATACCCTGAATATACAGGTACAGGTCTATTATCAATTTTAAAAGAAAAACCAATATATGATTCAAAAGCAGTTTATGATGAAGTTTCTGCAAAGTATAAGGAAAAATTTAAGCTAATTTGGCTAAATCCATCTGAAGCAAATGATTCTCAAGGATTAGTTATTACTAAAAAAGCATCAGATCAGTATAATATACATACAATTTCTGATCTTCAAAAGAATGCAAGTAAATTGAGATATGCTTCACAAGGAGAATTTGATAAACGAGCAGATGGTTTACCAGCCCTTACAAAAGCCTATGGTCAATTTAATTTTAAAGATGAAAAAATATACAATACCGGTATTTTATACGATATACTCCATAGCGATAAAGCTGATGTTGCAGTTGCAGCTACAACTGATGGACAATTGAGTAAGGACGAATTTGTATTGCTTCAAGATGATAAACACGTATGGCCTCCATATAACCTTGCACCAGTAGTAAGACAGGACATTCTCACTAAGAATCCTGATATAAAAGACATTTTAAATAAAGTTACTGCTAAACTGGACAATAAAACTTTGATAAAATTAAATGCAGAAGTAGACATAGATAAAAAAGAATACAAAACTGTAGCAAAAGAATTTTATAATCAGGAATTTGGTAAATAAAATTAAAAATCTACGATTTTTAATAAAGGAAGGTGAATATATTGGCAGAGACAGCTATTAAATTCGTAAAGGTCAGTAAAAAATTTAATAAGGCTAAAGAGTATTCTGTTTCAGAAGTTAGTTTAGATATTGAAAAAGGAAGCTTTGTAACTATTTTAGGAACTTCTGGCTCTGGGAAAACCACATTATTGAAAATGATTAATAGAATATATGAAACTACTTCTGGTGAGATATTGTTCTTTGGTGAGAATATTAAAAACTTGGATATAGCCATCCATAGAAGAAAAATAGGTTATGTAATTCAGCAAATTGGATTATTTCCACACATGACCATTGAACAAAATATAGCAACAGTACCTAAAATACTACACTGGAATAAAAAAAAGATATCAGAACGCATTGATTATTTGTTGAATCTTGTAGGTCTTTCTGAAAATAACTTCAGAAAAAGATATCCAAGACAATTATCTGGAGGTCAGCAGCAGAGAGTTGGCCTAGCTAGAGCCATGGCTGCAGATCCTGAAATAATGTTAATGGATGAACCCTTTGGAGCTATTGATGCCATAACAAGGCAGAACCTTCAAGATGAATTAATTAATATACAAAAGAAACTTAACAAGACCATTGTCTTTGTAACTCATGATGTTAATGAAGCCTTTAAACTTGGGGACAAGGTTATTGTAATGAATAAAGGTGAGATTCAGCAATTTGATACTCCTTACAATATTTTATTTAACCCTGCAAATGATTTTGTTTCCCGTTTGGTTTCTTCAGAGGATGCTCTTCAAAAATTAAAATATTTAAAGGCGGAACTTGCTATGGTTCCTTTAGATTTACCAGTAAGCCCTAAATCTATAAGAGTAAAAAAAGAAGAGAGTCTATATGATATATTAACTGTTTTTCTAAATAATAATGTAAAGACAGTTATAGTTGAAGATGATGCTCATCATGCTGTAGGAAAAATAAACTGGAAGCAGCTAAATATTAAATCTGCAGAGAAAAAACAAGATATTTATGAGAAGTCGGGTGATGATTTTGATAAAATATCTATCTGAAAATTATGAGGATATGCTTCAATTGTTATTAGAGCATGTTCATCTGGTAGTAATAAGTGTTGCAATATCTTTAATTATTGCAATTACCTTCGCAATTTTAGTTTTACGTTCAAAATGGGCATCTATAGTTTTATTATCCCTATTTGGAGTATTGTATTCAATACCCAGCCTTGCAATGTTTGCATTTTTAATTCCAGTTTTAGGTCTAGGTGAAAAGACGGCTGTGGTGGTTCTCATAATATATAATCAATATATACTTGTAAGGAATATACTTATTGCCTTTCAATCCATAGATCCTTCAATTATTGAAGCTGCAAAGGGTATGGGATTAAACTCAAGACAATTATTTATAAACATTCAACTGCCTTTAGCTGCACCTATAATAATTGGTGGAACAAGAATAGCCATTGTATCAACTATAGGTATAGCAACTATTGCCTCTGTAGTTAATGCTGGAGGACTAGGCGTTATATTATTTGATGGACTGAGAATGAATTATATTATAAAAATTTTATGGGGTACCATCATGGCTGCCGGCCTGGCCTTAATAGCTAATCAGATATTGTTGTTTATAGAAAAAATTACTGATAGGAAAGCAAAGGGAGAATTCAGAAGCACCCCATCAGAAGCACCCCAGGGGTGTAAATTATAGGAAAACTGTAAAATTTTACACCCCTAGGGTGCAAAATTTTACTGCGGCTAGCCATCAGATAAAATGAATACAAGGAGAAATGTATGTCAAAACACACTGATATTGTAAAACTTTTAGATATTCCTAAAATTGTAATACCCTATTTAAATTTAATTTATACTGAGGATCAATTGGACCTCACAGCTGCTATTAAGAATAAACTATTATCTAAAGAGGAAATTCAAACTATCCTTGGAAAACCTGTAGAGGCTTTACTGGATAATGCCTATAAAGCAGCTGTAGTCGATAAGGTTATAGATGAGAAAATAATAAAATATAAAATCACTTCCCTAGCTAATAGACTTGATAAAATGGCAACCTTTGAAGCAGATAAATGGCACAGTATAAAATCAGAAGATAGAACTAAAATAGCAGATTGGCTCTTTAATGACTTTTTAGAAGCTAAAAGAAATAGCTCCCTAGAGAAAATAGCTGAAAATGGCAACAAAATACTACCTTTAAATGAAGCTATAGACTATTTAAATACTGTAGAAAATGATATATATGTTATGCCCTGTGACTGCAAAGCCATAACTGGAAATTGCAGTTTCGATAAAAATGTATGTATGAGTATGGGCAGTGGTTTAAATAGTTCTTCTGATAGAGGTCATGGTAAAAAATTAACTAAGGAAGAAGCTGTAGAACTGTTAAAACATGCAGATAAAGAAGGACTTATTCATTCAGTAGAAAAAGGCGCTATTTGTAATTGTTGCAGTTGCTGTTGTTATCCTCTAAGAGCTTCAAAGGAACTAGGCCTTCAAGGCAAATGGCCGCTGGTAACTTATGTTGCGGTTATGGACAAGGATAAATGCATAAACTGTGGTATATGCACTAAAAGGTGTCAATTACAGGTATTTGAAAAAATAGATGGCGTTATTCATATGGATGATTCAAAATGTGTAGGCTGCGGGTTATGTGTAAATACCTGCCCAAAGAAAGCTTTACATTTAGAAAAATTATAAACTACATTGTTTAAAGGAGTGAATACATAAATGTCACATAAGGAATACGGATTTGAAACATTACAGATAAGAGCAGGTTATGATCCAAAAGAACACAATTATGCTTCATCTGTGCCAATTTATCAGACAACTGCCTTTAATTTTGGAGATACTGACAGGTTAGAAAAATTATATTCACTTAAAGAAGGTGGTTTCTATTATACTAGGATAGGTAATCCTACATCAGATGTACTTGAAAAAAGAATAGCAGCTCTAGAGGGAGGCACTGCAGCAGTGGCAGTAGCTTCTGGTATGGCAGCAATAACTTATTCATTGCTCAATGTAGCAGAAGGTGGAGGCGAAATTGCAGCAGTAAACACTTTATATTCTGGGTCCTTCAATCTCTTTAATCATATTTTGCCTCAGTTTGGCATAAAGGTAAACTGGATTGATGACCCCTACGATCTGGATTCCTTTAGAAAAGCTATTACACCTAATACAAGAGCAATATTTGCTGAATCCGTAGGAAATCCATTGATTAATGTACTGGATATAGAGGGGGTTGCAAAAATAGCTCATGAGAATGACATTCCCCTTATAATTGATAATACCTTCCCTACTCCCCATCTTCTAAATCCTATTCAGTATGGAGCAGATATAGTTGTCCATTCTGCTACAAAGGCATTAGGTGGACATGGAACAGCAATCGGAGGATTAATTATTGAAAGTGGTAAATTCAATTGGGGAAATGGTAAATTTCCTCACTTTACTGCACCTGATTATGGTGCTAAGAACCAAAATTTATATGAGCTGCTGCCTACCTCAGTTTTTACAACAAGGATAAGACTTAGATATTTAAGTGACTTTGGAGCAGCTATAAGCCCTTTTAATTCATTTTTAATACTTCAAGGCATAGAAACTCTATCAGTAAGAATAAATGAAGAAGTTAAAACTACAGAAAAAATAGTAAAATATCTATCAGGCCATCCAAAGGTGTCCTGGGTTAATTATCCCAGTGTAAAGGGAAATAGAAACAATAAACTAGCAGAAAAGTATCTTTCTCATGGTTATGGTACTATATTCACTTTTGGCTTTAAAGGAGATCAAGAGGATATTAATAAGTTTATAAATAGCTTAGAACTATTCAGTTTTCTTGCTAACATAGGAGATAGTAAATCCCTACTGGTTCAACCCTGCGTTGCAACCCACGGCTCTTTAAGTGTAGAAAATAGAAATAAAGCAGGCGCCTTTCCAGAGGCACTAAGATTATCTATAGGTCTAGAAAAAGCTGAGGATTTAATTGCAGACTTAGACCAAGCCTTTTCCAAGGTGAATTAACCTTTTTTATCACCCCATTTTTTATCACCCCATTTTTTATCACCCCTGGGGTGTAAATTTTTACAGTTATCCTATTTTTTACACCCCAGGGGTAATTAATAAAGACCGGATTTGTATTTAAAAATACAAATCTGGTCTTTTTATAGATATTTTTTTACGTCATCTAAATTTTCCAATCAAATTCAACTAATAAAAATACTCAAAACTAATACCATACACAATTGAACTACAGAGTTAGTTAATTCAAGAAGTCCCCAAGTCTTAAAGGTGTCTTTTATGGAAAGATTAAAGTATCCCTTAAAAAGCCAAAAGGCCGCATCATTTAAATGAGATAAGGTATTACTTCCTGCAGCAGTTGCTAAAACCATCAGTGCAGGATTTATGTGAAAAGTTCCTACTAAAGGCCCAACGATTCCAGCAGCTGTAATAGCCGAAACAGCGCCTGTTCCGGTAGCAAGTCTTAAAAGAACAGTTATAGCCCATGCCATTATAAGTGGAGAAGCTGACGAGTTTTGCATTAATACAGCAATATATTTACCTAAACCTGTATCCAAAATTATTTGCTTAAAGGCTCCCCCAGAACCCATAATTAAAATAATCATAGCAACACCTTCAATAGCGCTGGAAAATGATTGCATAATCTCTGGCATCTTCTTATTTAGTTTTATACCAAATACATATATGCCAACAATTACAGCTATTAACATACTGATTTCAGCACTACCAAAGAAACTAAGAATTTTAAAAAGCATACTTTTTGGATCTATCCAAACTTTTATTATAGTTGCGCTACTAATTATAATTGCTGGAATAAGAGGTACTATTAAGCTTACCCAAAACTTAGGCATTTCTTCTTCAGTAAATTCTTTGGGCTTTTTTAACAAAGGTGGAATTGGATGCTCTAAATTCCCTAGAAATTTTGGAAGAATAATTCCCGATGCTATAATAGTTGGAATAACAACTATTATTCCTAAAATATATACCATACCCATATCAGCGTGATATGCAGATATAAGTGCTACAGATCCCGGCTGAGGTGGAAATGTGCTATGAGCAGTTGTAGCTGCTGCTACCATGGCAATTCCAAGACGCAAATAAGGTACTTTTGCTTCTATAGCTATACTAATAATAAGTGGGGCTAATATCATAAAAGCCACTTCGTAGAACATTGATATACCAAAAAGAAAGCCTATCAATAAAATACCCCATTGTACATATTTTACACCAAATTTATTTATGACTGTTGTAGCAATTCTTTGTGCTGCTCCAGAATCAACCATAAACTTCCCAAGTACACTACCGAAAGCTACAATAATGGCTAAAGTACCTAAGGTACCACCAAACCCATTTTTAATGGAACCAATTACTTTATCCAGTGGCAATCCCTCTAGAATACCAACTAAAATGGCCACAATTAGTAAAGCTACCATACTATTTAATTTACATTTAATATTTAAAAATAACATTAAGGCTATACCAAAAACTAACCATATTATAGGTGAATTTTGTATCAAAAATCTTATCATAATTATTCCCCTTCCATATTGAAATATTATCTGTCGCAAGCTTTTCCTATTGTATATTCGTATTTTATATGTTTATATTATTCTTTAGTAATCGTTATCATCCCTTTCATTATAAATGCGTTACTCAAGATACACTAACTATCCTTATCATGGAATCATTTAGGAACAAGCACTAATTTATTCACCCCTGGGGTGTAATTTTTTTCTTTTTTACAGTTGGATTTATTTTTGTAAATGTTTTCATGAAGTATGTGCTTGTACAATAAAATAGATCTACTAGAGAATGCCAAGAAGTAAAAATATAGTTAATCAAACTTCAGTGTAAAATTTTAAGTAACATATAAAGTTAATGGTAAATTATTTTATATATACAAATTAATATGTACATTTATTTAAATTATGTGTTAAATATTGTTTTCGTTATTTACTTTTATGCTTTTTGATACCGTTGCTGCATAAACTTTGTTGTTGAATAGAATAATTTTTATAACCTACTATTCTTTTAATCCAAACTACTAATTATGCCCTTAACAATAGCTTTTGCAATAGCATTTAGGTTATTAATCTGTATAAATCTTAACCTTTTTTTAATAAAATTGTTATAACTTTGTGATAATCTATACTTATAATTAACATTATGTGTGTAAAATACCAATTCATTTTTAAAAAAAGGGGGAAATATGGATAAAAATAAAATATCAGCAATAAATTTGACTTTCGCCATAGACGGTATAGATACTTATAGATGGACAATTTAAAGGTAATGCTAATATATGTAGGACAAGCCCTGACATTCAGCGTGTATTTCCAAAATACAGACAAGCTATTAATGGCTATTCCCATACTATAAATTTTAGTTCGGAGGAAATAATATTATGACAATAAAAAAAATAATAATATCACTATCAATGACTGCTATTGTAAGTTTTATACCAACTTTAACAACTACAATAGTAAAAGCTGATACTGTTAATCAGGTTGGAGTTCAATATCAAGCACAAGTACAAAATATTGGGTGGCAAAAATCTGTTTCAAATGGAGCTGAAGCGGGAACAGATGGGAAATCTTTAAGAGTTGAAACATTAAAACTTAACTTATTAAATGCTCCAACAGGAGCTAAAATAGATTATCAAACTCATGTTCAAAGTATAGGATGGCAAAATGCCGTAGAAGATGGTGCAGAAGCAGGTACGGTTGGTAAATCGTTAAGAGTTGAAGCCATCAAAATATCATTAAAGAATTTGCCAGGATATTCTGTACAGTATAGAGTTCATGTACAACATATAGGCTGGATGGATTGGGTATCAGATGGACAAGTTGCAGGAACTACAGGTAAGTCTTTACGTGTTGAAGCAGTAGAAATTAAGTTAGTCAAAATATCAGATAACACTACAGTAGGTGTACAGTATCAAGGCCATGTTCAGAATGTTGGTTGGCAAGAGCCAGTACAAAACGGACAAATAGCCGGTACAGAAGGTCAATCCTTAAGAGTAGAGGCACTAAAAATTGGGTTATTGAACGCCCCAGCAGGTGCTAAAATTAATTACCAAACGCACGTACAGAGTATAGGTTGGCAACCACCAGTATCAGATAATGCAGAAGGTGGCACGGATGGAAAATCTTTAAGAGTTGAAGCTATAAAAATAGCTTTAGAAAATCTACCAGGATATTCTGTACAGTATAGAGCTCATGTACAAAATATAGGATGGCAACCATGGGTTAGTAATGGACAAGAAGCTGGTACAGATGGTAAGTCTTTGAGAATTGAAGCTATTGAAGTTAGAATAGTAAAAACAACAGATGGTAGTACACCGACACCAGTACAATTTATAAATAACGTATCTTCAATAAGCTTAAATAAAACTACAGATACTTTGACAGTTGGAAATACAGATAACCTTACAGCAACTATAGCTCCAACAAACGCTGCAAACAAATCTGTAACATGGAAATCTTCAAATATTTCTGTAGCAACAGTAGATAACACAGGAAAAGTAACTGCTGTTGGTGCAGGAACAGCTACAATCACGGCTACCACTGCCGATGGTAGCAAAACTGCAAATTGTACTGTCACTGTTAACAATAAGAAAGGCTACGTTTATAATCAAGAGCTACAAATTGATCTTAAAGTAAGATCAGCTCCAAGCTTAAACGGCAGTGTTGTGGGAACTCTATATAACTACCAGCAAATTGATATTTTAGATACTGTAACTGATAGCAGCGGTAACAAATGGGACAAATTTGTGTATAAAAATGGTACTGCTTATATAGCTGATGCCTACGTATCTGATGCATATATACAACGCTATACTTCTCCACCAGATAATGTAGTTAATGTAGCAAGTAATATAACTAAAACCTTTGAAGTTAAAAATTCTAGTCAAGTTACTGGAAACTTTGATGGCACAGGTTTATCTCTTGGATATCTTCAATGGTGTATAGGACAAGATACTCTTCAACCTCTACTCAATAGAATGGATAGAGAACATAATGCCGAAATGAAGAGTATTTTTGGAGCAAACTATACTGCTTTGCACAATATGATACTGGATACCCCAGCAAATCAGCTCAAATGGGCTAAGAGTATTAATGATTCCTCAAATAACATTATTGAACCTTGGCATACACAGTTTACTAACTTATGTAATAACCAAGACTTTAAAAATATTGAGTCAGATGCACAGGTATATACAGTTAAACAGGCCATGCTCATCTGTGATAAGTATAATTTGAAAACAGTAAGAGGATTTGTTCTCGCCTTCGATATTGCAACACAAAATGGTGGAATAACCTCAGACGCCTCAAAAATTATTGATGCTGCTGTTCAAAAGAATCCTGATATCACCGAAAAGAATCTTTTAGGAGTTATTGCAAACGCCGTAGCAGATACTTCAACTATTAATAAAGATGATGTACGAGCAAGAGAACTAGCCATAGTTAATGGTAAAGGAATTGTTCACGGATCTACGCTTAATTTAGACGCAAATTACGGTCTAAGTGATACTAGCTGGAGATAAGTTTTATCACCCCATTTTTCCATTTTCTTCACCCCTTTTCTTCACCCCTGGGGTGTAAATTTTTACAATTATCCTATTTTTTACACCCCAGGGGTAATTAATAAAGACCAGATTTGTATTTAAAAATACAAATCTGGTCTTCTTTTGAAATTAATCAAAGACTTAAACTTTTTATTTAGATACTAACTTTAATATGTTATTTCCTTATGGTAGAATTATTAAAAGGATGTAAAATCTTCAAAGACACTATAGTTGATTTTAGATACTTACTATATGAATTCATTTTTTTAGTTTTATTATCATAACTTTATTTAAAAGTTTAAAATATATTGTCTTAAAAATTTGTACAATATTGTATTGGGGGAATATTAATGAAAACTTACAAAGTATCGCCGGAAGGACTTAATAAATCTATATCTAAAATATTACTACGAATAATACCTTTATGTATCTTAGTTTTAGCTGCTGTACTATACATGAGTTCAGGAGACAATTTAACCAGTACATCAACTCTTCTTATTGTATTTATTTTAATAATTGTAGTATTAACTATATCAATACAAAAATCACTAAAAAAACAAAAAGAATCTCTTCTATCCTATGAATTAATAGTTTCAGATAATTCAATAGTAAAAAAGCAATTATCTCTTCCAACTATAGAAATTGCATACAGTGATATTACTGGTATGGAGGAAATAACTTATAAAGGTTTGATTATAAGAACTAATGATAAATCTAAAGCAATTGGAATACCCTATTATCTAATTGACTATGAGGAGGTAAAAAACACTTTATCACAGTACGGAGATATTAAAAAAAACACTTCTACATCTTTAATTAAAATTTCACAGTATGTATTACCTATATTTGTTATTTTAGCCCTGATTATCGTAATTAAATCTAACAATAGATATTTAATACTTCCTTTCGGTACGGCATATATTTTATTCTCTTTATGGTTTATAATCGAAATTTTTAGAAATAAACAAATAACTTCTAAGTTAAAACAAAAATATCTATTTTTAATATTTCCTCTCTTAGCAGTAATATTAAAAATGATTTTTATATTTTCTAATTAAAAATACATAAGTAAAAAATCTGTCTCACAAGGCATATCCATGTATACCTAGGAGACAGATTTATTATTTAGTTATAACTCACCAAACACCATTTACCGCCATCCACACAGTTGAAGGATATGATAATAAGCATAGAGAACAAAATAAAGACAAATGAGGAGGAATGAAAAGATAACCGCAGACTTTACTTTATAACTAAGTATCCCAAATTTTCATATTACTTATTTTACTTCTTTTAGAAGCACTACAAAATCACATATGTCAATTATGCCATCATCATTGTAATCATATTCTGAGTCCCACGTTCTATCAGATTTTTTTACATTGTAATCTTTAGCAACATTAGCTAAATCTTTTATGTCAATGGAACTATCATCATTAATATCAAACTGTTTAATAGCTTGTTCAACCTTAAAATCACCAGTACTTAGGTCCTTCAGTGTTCCAGAATTCATTATTCCAGAATTATTTACATATTCCGTATTCCCTTCTTTATCTGTTAATGAAACACTATTCAATTTCCATATACCTTTTTCATCATTGCCATCTATTGGTATAGTACACTCTAGTTTTTCACTATTATTAGGATATAATGAATAGCTCTTATAATTTTTGCCTGAAGGTGATGTATAATATATACTTGCACCATATATTCCAGACAAATCGTCATCTGCATCTATTTTTACCGTTATACTTTCCCCAGCGGTTACATTCACTTTATCAATACTTACGCTCTTTAATACAGGTGTTTTTGTATCAGCCACTGCCTTTGCAATGGTCTTTGATAAAAAACTTATATTCAAAGTAATTAATAAACAACTATACTACGTGT
>NZ_BAEV01000006.1 GCF_000246895.1 Clostridium arbusti SL206
CTTGCTTCAATGATTAACATGTATTAGCCAGAATTTAATTTTTTTATTACTCCATCCTAAATCCCAAGGCACATTGTTTCTATCTGCATTATGACAGGTTACTAGAGAGTATCCTTTTGAATCAGCACCAGTTACTACAGATATATGTGTTATATCTCCTTTTTTTTCATAGGCTACAAAGTCACCAGGTAACAGCTTATAGGAAGCTTTATATACTTTTTCATAACTTCCATGGGCAATTACAGATGCCCTGCCACTTCCAACCCAATAATTTTTGAATTTATCTGCATTTAACCAAGGTCCTGTAGCACCTTTGCCATCATAATTCCATGCTCCATTTTTCTTGAACTTTGCTCCTTCAAATAGAATTTGAGAGGCAAAATTAGCACAATTTCCACCTTGTGGATTATAGTCCCTATACTTTTTATTATATTTAAACCCATATTTTTCTTCACTGGCTGCACCGCAGTATCTGTTAGCGTAGTCAATAGCTGCTTTTCTTCTATCCTCTATATTAGATAAATCTCTAATAGGCTGTGAAATTATATACTGCTTTATATCATCAGCTTTTATATTATCTAGATTCAAAGAATCAGCAAAAGGATCTTTATACCATTCCTTTGTAATTACCCATTCTCCATCTCTGTTTTCAATATTTAAAATATGATAGGTTCCCATTCTAGAAGTATTTACAACATCTGGAGCATTTTCATATACATATTTATACTCCGCTGAACATAAGAAATTAGCTGAATACTTTCCATCAGTTCCTCTAATTCTCCTCATTACAACCTTCGGAGTTATTGCTGTAAACTTAATTCCCTGTTTTTCTGCCCAATTATGAATATATTTTGATTTTTTAACTTCATATTCATAGGCCCAAGTTCCATATTTGGTATTCATATCATATATAGACTGTATATATTCTAAATCTTTATCTATTATTGCTTTATTTCTTTTTTGAAATATTTCCTCTATAGCTTTAGTAACTTCTTCTTTTTCAGTAGTATCACCTTCTACTACTGCACTAGCTGTACTGATTGGAAGAAATACTAAGCAAGCCACTAACACTAAAAGCCTTGATATACACTTCATAAGCTACTACTCCTTTTCTCAGTTTATTTATCTATAAGTCATGGTAAATAACTAGTCAGTATACTAGTCTATTTTGACTTGCTATTTATTTTCACATGCCTAATTGAAGTTTGCCTATTATAGTGTTTTTAGTATTCCCAATAAATCATAAATTTCCTCTGTAAATTTAATCTAAAAATGTGCTATTTTAAAGCATTTTCAATTTTTTCAATGAAATTTTTAGCATTACCTTCTTCTGTTGGTACTCCTTCATACCAAGGCTTATTAGCTTCATGTTTTTTATTAAAATATTTAGCCTTTAATATGATTTCAGGTCTGTATTCAAAATGAAGTATGTCAAAATGGCCCCATTTTCCACCCCAGACAAAATTATTTTTTTCAAATACATCTACTACTTCTTTTGAGTAGGATAAAAGTCTTGTTTCTCCCTGTTCTCTAGTTGCCCACTTCCAATAATCTCTTTTATCACTGGCTAAATCTATTGCAGTACCAAAGGCATGAGGACTTAATCTTCCTGTTCCAGCAATTATTCTATAATTAAAAGTACCACTGCATGGAGATAGAAAACTAGAGATTTTTCCGTTTTCCTTAGCCATTTGTGTAAGCTCTTTAAAGGCATTTCCTAAGGATTCCCCTGCTTTATTATTTTTATTAAATTGAAATGAACCATAGTTTGTGTGTACCATCATAAGATTTTTTTCTATCTGTTGTCTTGATCCCCCGTATATATCTTTAGTAAATTCATATACTCTAGAACGACCTGGGTCAAAATTCGTGTCCATAAGTTTTGTAACGGCTCCTAATGGATAGACTTGTTCTAGCATATCTTGTAAATCAGGATTATTTAATTTTTCTTCAGAACTCTTCTCTCTTTTATCATCATAAAGTATCTTTTTCCCTGATTTCATAACTAAATATACGTTTCCATTGCTGTCTTTAGATACAGTATCCACATATTCTGGATAGGCTAGCATTATACTTAAGAGATCTTGCTTCATAGTTAAATTATAATTAGATTCTTCTGAGTTTTCGCTTATAGCTTTTGGATTACAACTTATAGTATTAAAAATAAACAATGCTGTAATTAAAAATGTAATTATCTTTTTCATGATTTTCACCCTTTATATATTTTTTTGATATTTATATATATTAATTCTTAACTGTGAGAAATTAAAATAAGAATTCTGTAAATACTTAGATTAACATTGAGAAACTATAATAAATCAAACTGACCTCCGAGATAAATTCATAAATTTTTGAATTAGGCATGTGAAAATAAATAGTAAGTCAAAGATGCGACGAATATTTTGAATCCAACAAGGAAGCAGGTTCCGAAGATAGTTGGGCTATCTGAGGGTTCTGCTGACGCAGTAGGATTCAAAATATGCTAGCATACTGACTAGTTATTTATTTGAATATGCCTTATACTCTTATTTAAAGGAAACTTTTATTATTATATTTTTAGCATTAAATCTTAGGAGTATGTACAACAAATTTTAACAGTAGATTTTAATAAACGATAATTGTTTAATAAGGAAACAAGTTAAATTTATATTTTATTCTATAACAATTATAAAATCTCCAGCATAATATGTTAACCTATCATTGAAAAGCACAACCAATTCAATGAGGTAGGAAACATATATGCTAGAGATTTCTAATATATAAAGTATAAGTATAAAATCTTATGCAGTTTTTTCAAATATCTTTAATAAACGCAAATAGTGATTTGCTTCACGTAAAGTATGGTCACCTAATAATGGTATTATTATGGACTTGATTTTGCACTCTATCAATCCTTGTGTACCTTGTGCTTTAAATTTACTTATTTCTGTAGTGGCTTTAAGACTTTCATCTGTAACTTTTGAAATCGGTATTGTCTTATCCATAGCTTCTTTTGCTTCTTTTGTCAATTCATCAAACTCATTTCCAAAGTTATTTGCAGTATTTATGAGTTCGTTCTCAGTTGGATCAAGAAGTCCACGAATAAATTTTGAATGTTCTGCCATAATTCTGTTCCAAAATGCTTCTTGTTCATAAGCCTCTCGTTCCAAATTTATTTCTTCACGATTTTGCAATCTTTGAACCATGGAAAAGTAGAACTTTGCTTCTCTTATAATATGGTCTATAAGTAACGGATAATTATTTGTAAACAGCTTGCAGGATATAACATCTGACAATATTCTAGTCTTAAACTGCAACAAAGAATTAACTAAACCCTGTGATCTTTCATTAAGTACATATACTCTTCGTTCAAGAACAGTGTTATCTCCTGTTAAACCGTTACCCATTAAACCTTTTTCTGCTTCTGTCAAACCAATTGCAATATTTATTCCTGTAAAATATGATGAAGCCATTTCAGCTTTTAGTGTAAAAGGTGTTATTACTTCACCAGACTGTAACACGCTAGGACTAACAACACCATTAGAAAGTGATATAACATCTGCTAAGAATCTATCAAAAGCTCTTCTAAAGATATCTGCTTCATGAATAAGCCTTGAATTCTTCTGTGTAAAACCTGCTTGTAGAAAAAATGAATGTTCTTTCATAATTCGTGCGAAAAAAAGATGCAATTCAAGAGACTGTCGTATAAAATTAATACTTGATAACATAATTTACCTCTCTTAATATATTATTAACTGCTATTTATTAATATATTAACTAGAAATATAAAATGTTACTATTCAGCAATATTTAAAGTATATTTGCATCTTTTTTATTTGGCCATTCACCTCTATGCTTCAAAGGATTAAATGCAGGACCTTCCACATTACTGCCATCATAGCTGAATCTAGAACCATGACAAGGACAGTCCCAAGTTTTTTCTGCTTCATTCCATACCAATTCACAGCCTAAATGTGTACAAGTTATATCAACCATATGCAAATCACCTTGTTCATCACGATAGGCTCCAACCCGCTCACCATCAACACTAATTACTTTAGCTTCACCAATATTAATTTTCGCATCTTTAGGTACTGGAGCGGTTTTACCCTTTATTAGTTCTTCTGCCACATCTACGTTTTCACATACCAATTTAGCACCTGAGGCAGCTATATCGAATCTAGATGGATTATATACAGGTGACCAAGGGCTTTCTCCTTTTGTAATTAAATCTGTCAATATGTTTGCAGCCGCTGTACTATTAGTCATTCCCCACTTACCAAAGCCTGTAGCCACAAATATATTGGAAGTATTGGATGTACAATAGCCTACATAGGGAATATCATCTACAGTCATACAATCCTGCGTAGACCATCTATACAATATTTCCTGTAAGTCAAAAGATTCTCTAGCGAAATCACCTAGATCTTTATAATGTATATTTGTTTGTCTTTCGCTACCTGTTTTATGCTTTCCTCCACCAACGAGAACAATTTCACCATCTTTATATCTTTGGGAACGAAGAGAATGAACTGGATCTTCTGCCGTTATAAACATACCTTCCGGAAACTTTTCCTTAATCTTAACTCCAAGTACATAAGACCTTTCCGCATAAAGCCTTGCAAAATACATTGATCTACCGTCATAACAAGGAAAATGAGAAGCAATAATGACTTTAGCTGCAGTTACCTTTTTTCCATCCTCCGTTACTACTGTACATTTTTCTCCATCTTTAATATCTACAACTTTAGTGGATTCAAAAATTTCACTTCCCTCACCTGGTATTTCTTTGGCTATTGAAAGCAAATATTTTAGAGGATGAAATTGAGCCTGGTTATCAAATTTAACAGCAGCCTTTATATTAAAAGGTAATGGAATATTATCTTCGTAGGATGCCTTTATTCCAAAGCTTGAAGCAGCTTTTACCTCTTTTTCAATTTTTTCTATGTAATCCTCAGATTGAGTGTATACGTAAGCAGGACGCCAATAAAAATCACAATCAATATTCTTTTCTTTTACAAGATTTGCAATAAAGTGAATAGCTGATTCATTAGCTTCTGCATACTGCCTTGCTTTCTCTTCTCCAAATTTAGATATTATTTTATTATAAATTAAATTGTGCTGTGAAGTTATTTTTGCAGTTGTATGACCTGTTGTTCCGTGAGCAATTCTGTTAGCTTCTAGTACAGCTACCTTTAAGCCTTTGTTTTTTAAAAGAAATGCCGAAGTTAATCCAACTATCCCACCACCAACTATGGCAACATCAACATTTATATCCTCTTTTAAAGTGGGATATTCTATTCCCTTTGTAGATGCAATCCAATATGGTTCATGGATACTAGAAAAAACATCTAAATTATGCGACTGAGTATCTTCCATTTGTATCCTCCACAATTAAGTTTTTTTACTTTATTATTTGTTTAAATATCATAGTTTATACTTCACAATTTCTACCCTATTCTTTTACAAAAGAATTCCCGACTCTGAGATATATTACAAGTGAGTATTACAGCAGCTTGTCATAGTATAAAAATCTAATACATAATCAACTAGCTTAATCAAGCTTTCAGTGTAAATAGATTTCATTAAATTTTACTTTATATACCTTTCTCCATGATTTTCAGCTTAGATACATTGAATTCAATGAATTAAGTGTATAGTTTTTCCTTAAAGCAATAATTTATGCTTAACTAAAAATTGTATAAAAGTATTTTACATGTAAGAAAATATAAAAATAAATATATTTTAAAAAGGTGAGAAGTTAATGAACAAATTAAAAATGCTAGATGGTATTTTTACCTTGTTTTAATGCAGAAATCATAATGAAAGCTTACTTAATTTTTCTGCCGACCTTTTTTTAGTGTATACAATTAATCCGTAATTTAACAGCAACAAAAAAGTAGTAAATAAAAATACATGTGCAAATCCAAAATGTGCTGAAATTTGGCTTCCTATTATGGGTCCAAACACAAGACCTGAATATTGCGCTGCTTGATTATATCCAAATATAGTACCTGAAATTTCAATAGAGGATGTTTTCTTAAGCATTGTGGCTATAGCTGGCATAATACCCGCTTGGGTAATCCCAAGTATAAACCTTAAAACCATCAGTTCCCAAGGATTTCTTACGAATATCATGGGTATAAACATGATAGCTGAGCATATAATTGAAATACGCAAAACTTTAAAATAGCTACCCCTATCACCAATCTTACCAATTTTTGCTGCAGATATTAGAATTCCAAATCCAGTAGCTGACATAACTATCCCAGAATAAAGACTACTATGTGTACCACTTATATGACTCATACTCAATAATTGTCTTACATATAAAGATACAATGGGTTCTATTGACTGATTTGAAGTATTTATTATGCAGGTAGATATTAATAGTACAAATATAAAATACTTTGATTCCACCTTATCCCATATTGATTGCTTTTTCTCATTTACTTTACTAACTTTTGTCTCATTTAATTTAAGTTCACTTTTTTTCTCTACTAAAAATAATTTAACAACTAAAAAAGACATAAATAAAAACCCTGCAGTTATAAAGAAAACAACTCTTATTCCCACAAGTTCATCTAGATATCCACCTACAATAGGTCCTAGCAGCATACCGGCCATGCTGGCTGTAGTAAGCATGGCTAAGGCCCAGCCTGTGTTTTTACTTGGTGTTTCTTTTGCAACAAGAGATATGGCTGAAGGATTAAAACCTGAAATTAGGCCTTGGAGTATACGAAAAAAAATAAGCATATAAACATTAGTAGCAAAGGCTGTTCCAAAACTCACTATGGATAAACCCATTGCAGTACACATCATAACTAATTTTCTTCCTCTTCTGTCAGAAAGTTTTCCCCAAATTGGTGACATCAATGCGGCAACTAAAAATGTTACGGCAAAAGCTATACCTGATAATTGTTCAACTGAATTTACATTTTTAACACCTAGGCTTTCTATGTAAAAAGCTAAAAAAGGTACAACTAAGCTCATCCCCATGGATGTATTAAAAGTACCTATGGCACAAACCAACAAATTTTTCTTCCAAACTTTCACAAAATCACTTCCTAATACAAAAAATATCTACACCCATTTAAGGCACATTCAAATAAATGGATTAATACATAATAAAAGGCCCTCGATTCCAAGACTTTTATGCCTTTACATCGAGAGTCATAAACTTGTATTTCAAACAAGTTTTACTCTTACTATAATAACTTTCTATTAAATGTAGTAACTTACTATAAATAATATACTTCTGTACTTATATTGTCAATGTAGAATGTATATTACTATATTGGTATAAAATATTTTAAAATTAATATTTGATTAATTTCAACTCTTGGTGTACAATAATACACATAACAAAATAATTTCGAGATAGAGGCGCGATGTTTAAGAGTACCCTTACTGAGCTAAGCACTATGAAGTATTGGAAAAGGAATCATCGCCGAAGTAAATAGTTAATGCTTTAAAACTATATTACTGGTTTTGCATATAATATATGTACGACTGTCACATTTTTGTGGAGCGCTATCCTGAGCGAGTTTTATTCTTTTTAATTTGTGTGAATAGAAGAGCCTGGGTTTTAGCCTTGGCTTTTATTTTTTAATAAAATTTATTCTGGAGGGATTTTATAATGAACAAAAAATTAAGAGTAGGATTACTTGGAGGTACTGGCCTTGTTGGTCAAAGATTTGTAACCCTTCTTAACAATCATCCATATTTCGATGTTAAATGTGTTGCAGCAAGCAAACGCTCTGCTGGTAAAAAATATTCTGAAGCTGTAAAAAACAGATGGAAAATGAGTGTACCTATGCCTGAATATATTAAAGATTTCGTTGTAAAGGACATTTATGAAATAGATGAAATTGCTAATGAAGTAGATTTTGTATTTTGTGCAGTGGATATGCCTAAAGATGAAATAAAAAAAGTAGAAGAAACCTACGCAAAACATGAAATACCTGTAATATCAAATAATTCTGCTCATAGATTTACTGAAGATGTTCCTGTTGTTATCCCTGAAATAAACTCAGATCATCTTAAAATAATTGAGAAACAAAAAGAAAGACTTGGAACAAAAAGAGGATTTATCGCAGCGAAACCAAATTGTTCAATCCAAAGTTACGTTCCTGCAATAAGTGCACTTTTAGAGTATAAGCCTACTAAAATACTTGTTTGCACTTACCAAGCAATATCAGGCAGTGGAAAAACATTTAATGAATTCCCTGAAATCCTTGATAATGTTATTCCTTATATTCCTGGTGAAGAAGATAAAAGTGAAAAAGAACCCTTAAAAGTATGGGGTCATATTGAAGATGATAAAATAGTTTGTGCTGAAAATCCTAAAATAACTTCTCAGTGCATAAGAGTTCCTGTAGCTGATGGACATCTTGCTGCTGTATTTGTTTCCTTTGAAAAAAAACCTTCAAAAGAAGCTATGCTTGAACACTTTAAAAACTTCAAGGGAAAGCCTCAGATTTTAGAGCTTCCTACAGCCCCTGAAAACTTCTTGACTTATTTTGAAGATGACTTCAGGCCTCAACCAAGACTTGATAGAGAACTTGAAAAAGGAATGGGAGTAAGCATTGGAAGACTTAGAGAAGATACTGTATTTGACTATAAATTTGTATGTCTTTCTCACAATGCACTACGTGGTGCAGCAGGTGGAGCACTTTTAACTGCTGAACTTCTATATAGAGAAGGTTATTTAGACTAAGATAAATTTTGATTTTTTCATATAAGGAAAAATTGCAATGCATAAGGAGATTTTTCTCCAGTGCATTGCAATTTTTTTTATACTCGAATATCTTTTGTTGTATAAGGCACATTCAAATAAATAACTAGTCAGTATGCTAGCCTATTTTGAATTCTACTGCGTCAGCAGAACCCTCTGATAGCACCACTATCATCAGGACCTGTTTCCTTGTATAATTCAAAATAGACGTCGCATCTTTGACTTGTTATTTATTTTCACATGCCTAAATTATAAATGCAAAGCTTATTAAACTATTGATTATAGATAAATATACACTAAAATATTTTTAAGTAATAAATTCACATTATTTTTCATAACCTTTAATATTGGGAGGTACTGTGGATGATTAATAGAAAGGCAAACAGTCGGACAAGTAGTTTTATGCTAATTCTAGGCATTACCATAATTATATTTTCCATTTATCTATTTTTTAGTTTCTTTAATATGCAAAAGACTCAAGAAAAGCTAACTGCTGACAAAGGAAATATGCTATATATACAGTTAGTTAACCACGTAATGCCTGTAGTAAAAATTACAAGTTTTGATGAATCAGATATGGCAGAAAGTACCTTTTCTTTAAAAAGTGGACTGTTAAACTACATTGGAATAAATTTAAATAAACCTGATCAAATTTTAAAAAGAGAGATATCTTATTTTAAAACAGATTATAATTCTGCAGACTCCAATAGTACTAATAATATAAATATAAGTAATTTCCACTTGAAGGATAGTGATATAACTAAAAATACTGCTAACAGTAGTTCAGATAATAATGCTAACAATGTTCCTAATGAAATCAATCAAGTATATAATCCTAAGCTAAAGAAAACTCTAGATAATTCAAAACCTGAAATACTTATATATCATTCTCATACAACTGAAAGCTACGGAACTTATGGACAAGATAATCTTGATCCTGCAAAAAATGTATGTGCTGTTGGAGATGAACTTGCTAAAACTCTTTCAAATGATTATGGTATTTCAGTAATACACGACACAACTATTCATAATGTTGCAGCTTACAATAGCAGTTATAAGAGATCAAGAGAAACTCTAAATAAATATTTAAGTAAATATGGTGATTTTAAAATGATAATTGACATACATAGAGACTCAAATCCCAATAAAGATAGTGTTACTACTAATATAAACGGACAAAATCTAGGTAAATTCTGGTTTGTTATGGCAAAAAACAATCCTCACTTTGATAAAAATATTTCCATGGTAAATTCTTTATTGAATATAGCTAAAAAAGAGTTTCCACAGTTAATTATTAATGATGGAATATATCCTTATGGTCATGGATCTGGTGCATTTAATCAAGATAAAAGTAATAATGCACTTTTGATAGAAATGGGTTCTGTTTCAAATAATCTTGATGAATCAAAGGGAACATCAAAATATATCGCAAGAATGATTGCAGAGTACTTAAATACTAAACAATAACTAGCTACATTAGAATAATTTTAAATTTTTTATTTTATAGACGTATAAGTCATTTATTTGCTATCCCAAATAAACGGTTTACTGTTTTCCAATTTCTTGTGGTGGCAATGGTTTTAAGCTTTTTTTCAAATATGGCATTGGTTAACTTTGTTCTTCCATAACCATTAGGGCAATATAAATAAATTTCTTTAGAGATGATTAAATATTTTTCATTTTCTTCTTTCTTTAAATATATTCCTCTCAATGCATTTTTATCTGGTATACTTTCTAAGAAAGTAATATGTAACTTATCAATCTCAACATTACTTTCTTTAATAAATGGATTGCTATTAATAATATTTTCCATTTCATCCTTAGTACGAATAAGTACTTTTACAGTAAATCCAAAATCTTCATTTATCTTCTTTTTAATACTGCAAGCTAATTCTTTAGTATCTATAACATCATAGTCAAAAACCACATTGCCACTTTGAATATATGTTTTTACATTTTTAAATTGCAGTGCTTGAAAACTATCTACTAGTTCATTCATTCTTATACGATTTTTTCCGCTAACATTGATACCTCTTAATAAAGCTATATATTTCATTGATTTATACCCCCTTGTTTACAAAATCAATCTTCTTTTAGTATCTTTATATAATTCGCTTTTATAGAAAAATGTGACACAAGTAAAAACAATCGATAAAATTACTTTACATTCCTTAACTCAATCGTTTGTATCTTTCCATCGAGGTTTATATTAACTTTTATTATTTCATTCTTGATTTCTATTGCTCCTCCTATAGCGCTGGATTTAAGCACGTATGTCTTTTGATTTGGAGGGTGATCTTTATCAAAGTCATCAGCTAACTTTCCACCTCCAACACTACTTTCATAAGATATTTCTAAATGTTTTACTGAAAATAAATCTGATAAATTTTTCCTATAGGTTACCGTTAATGTATTATTAGAATTAGATTCGTATTCAGTTTTGTTATTCTTTTCAGTAAATATACTTGTCCCATTCGCCTTATATTCAACAGTCCAAAATTCATTTTCTCCTTTATAAATATAGTTATGTTTAATAACTTCTTTGTTTGAGCAACCTGTAAGTATCAATAGCATTATTACAATCATAATACTGGTTGTTTTTATCAACTTATATCTCCTCCAATAAAATTTATAATGGTATCGTAATAATCTAAATCTAATTCCTTCTAAATTACTCTTATGAAATAAAATAAGAATAAACTACTTAAATTTTTCTGGATTGGCTACTCTCATAGATAAAATATAACCACACTTTGTACAAATATCTGAAACTATTTCTGAACCCATAGAAAATGTTTTATCTATGGGAAACATTTTTCCTTGTGAAATTTGTTTTCCTTTACCAATTTCTTTACAACCACAAATTGGACACTCACTATTTCCTTCCATGATATTACCCTCCCATTTTTGACGAACAATATATTACTAATTCATACTAACAATTTCTCATTCAACTTTAGCTTATATATCAATATTATAATATAGCATATTGATTATCAACCAGTAATTACAATAATATGAAATTACATCTATTATATTTCTATAATGAAAATCAAAACTAAGAAGAGAGATACAAATTACTACATTTGGCTCTCTCTTTTATAAGGCAATAATTAACTATTATATATTCATTTTCAAATGTTACTTTACATGTTATTTTAATTATATACCTGAAGCAATTTCATAGGCATCCCAAATAGCATACATAATATTTGAAACTTTACGTGAATCGCCAAGTAAATATATCTCTGATATTTCATTCTTTAAATCATTGTATATTGACTTTTCAGAATTATATCCTACTGCTAATATAACGCTATCGCATTCAATAAACTTTGAATCCGTCCCATTTTTATTTACTGTTACTCCATTTTCGGAAGCTTCAGTTACAGTAGAAGATGTTAAAACATCAACACCATTGAATGGAACAAGCCTCTCCAGCATTCCCCTATTAGCTGGACAAGATGGTGCATTTACTGCAAGAAGTTTATTTAATGCCTCTACAACTGTTACACTAATACCTTTTTTAGCTAGCCAAAGTGAAATTTCACATCCAACAAGACCACCACCTACAACAACGGTTTTATTTCCTGGCTTGACTTTTCCATTAAGCACATCTGCAGCTGCAAAAACATTTTTATTATTACCAAGATCAAATATCTTTGGTGTAGACCCAGTGGCAACTATTACTGCATCTGCATTATATTTTTTAGTTTCTTCAGAAGTCATTTCTTTATTTAAATGTATTTCAACATTAAGTGAGTCAAGCTCCTGCTCATACCATCTAATTAGTGCATGGTCATCTTCCTTAAAGTTTGGCATTCCACCAGGAATCAAATTTCCACCAAGTCTATTCCCCTTTTCATAAATAACTGGTTCATGTCCTCTAAGTGCAAGTACCCTTGCAGCTTCACAACCTGCAACTCCTCCACCTATAATTAAAATTTTCTTTTTCCTTAATGCAGGTACAAGTTTCGCTACATTTTCACGACAAGCCTCTGGATTCACCGCACAATTAAGAGACACATAGGTAAACATACGACCAAGGCATCCCTCATGACATGAAAGACAAGGGCGAATAGATTCTACTTTTTCAGCTCTTAATTTATTAACATAATAAGCATCTGCTAAAAGTGGACGTCCAAGACTTACAATATCACATGCTCCATCCTTTACTGCCTTGGATGCCATATCCGGATTATCCATTCTCCCCGCACAAATAACTGGTACATCTACATTTTCCTTAAGTATTTTAGCATAAGGTATGTATAAGCCTTTTTTCTGATACATTGGAGGATGATTCCACCACCATGAGTCATAAGTTCCGATATCAACATCAAGAGCATCATAACCATAACTCACAAGAAGCTTAGCAGCTTTAATACCTTCTTCAATATCACGACCCTTTTCTTCAAATTCTTCTCCTGGTAAAGCTCCTTCTTTCCAATCCTTTACAAAACTTTTTAATGTATAACGTAAAGTAACCGGGAAATCTGGTCCACAAGTTTTTTTTATCTCTTCCACCACTTCACGTGCATAACGTAATCTATTTTCAAGAGATCCACCATATTCATCAGTTCTTTGATTATAGAAGGAAGTGGCAAATTGATCCATTAGATAACCTTCATGTACTGCATGTATTTGTACTCCATCAAAGCCCGCATTTTTTGCAATGGCGGCAGCTTTACCAAACATTTTAACTATATGCTTAATTTCATCCACAGTTATTTCACGACAGGTTACATCAGTCCATACATTTTTTATAGGTGATGGTGCTACAGTTTCAACTTTATAGGGGGTGTACATTACTCTTCCAAATCCACCACCTAATTGTAAAAATATTTTTGAATCATAAGCATGAATACTTTCTACCATTTCTCTTGAAGTTCTCAAAAATTGTGTTGGATTTTGTGTTGCACAGGGAAAACCTGTTCCAATATGATTCTCAACTACATTATCTACCTGAGTAACCCCTGTAATAATGAGGCCTGTACCACCTTTAGCACGTTCAGTATAATAGTCTATACCATTCTGATTAAATCCACCTTGAGAATCCCCTAATCCCATTGGACCCATTGGTGCCATGGCAAATCTATTTTTGATTTCTAACTTTCCAATTTTTACAGTTTCAAATAGAATTTTATGCTCTTTTTTCAATTTCATTCCTCCTCATAAGTGTGTCTATTTTTAATTCTATAGTTCTTTTGCAAGTTCGCTTAAAATCTGTGCATTAGCGTTAATTTCTTCTATAGATGCTGTGATTTCTTGAAAGGCTGATGATTCTTCTTCAAAAAAGGATCTGGACTTATTAACTCCCTCTGATATATTTAAAACACCATTTCCTATTTCTTTCAATACTGAATCAATCTTTTTTATTGACTCACTGCTTGAATTAGATAACTTCCTTATTTCTTTGGCAACAACACTAAATCCTCTGCCTGCTTCACCAGCTCTTGCAGCTTCAATTGCTGCATTTAATCCAAGTAAATTTGTCTGATTAGAAACCTGTTTTACAAAACTTACTATTTCATCTGTATTTTCTGTAGTTTTAGTTGCTTTTTTAACCTCTTCCAGTATATTTTCATTTGAATATAATAAGTCTTGAGATTTCTTTGCTATATCCTGTATTCCCTTAGATATTTCTTTTAAAGAGTTCGCTAGATTTTGTGAAAATTCGTTTACTTTCAATCTCTTTTCCACACTCTTTCCAGTTACAATGGCACCAATAACTTTTTCATTTTCATCCTTTATTGGAATTGCATAAGATTTAAAAGGTACCCCATAAGCTTCTTTTGGGACATCTTTTATTATAGTTTTACCTGTTTTAAGAGCATCATAGATTGCACCTTTTTTAGAAACAGGATCTCCCACAGTTGCATTGATAGGCAGTTTTTCATTTTCAATCACATCTATGAATCTTTCAGTATCCGTTATTGAAAAGGCAGCTTCATCATCAAAAATTATTTTTAGATAAGGCATTACTGTAGAAAAAGCTTCTAATATTTTATTGTTTTTATCTTCCATAATAGTTCTCCTCGTATAGCTAATTTATTTATGTTGGTAATTATAAAGATTCATATAATTTATTAGAGTTTGTATTTCTAATTTAAACTCTCTATATTAGATTCTATAGATAAGCTTTTAATTTACTATAAGGCATCTTCAAATAAATAACTAGTCAGTATGCTAGTATATTTGACTTACTATTTATTTTCATATGCCTTATTATTCAGTTATACTAATTATAGTACACTTACAAAAAAACGCATACTTTATTTACCTTTTTCGTTATGTTATATTGTAAATAAAGATGTTTTACAAATAATATAAAATTATAGACTACATTATTTATATGTAGTCTATTTATAAATAGCCATGACAAGGGGCTTACAGTACCTTGTACACTAGATATAATTTGGAGGTATATATTATGAGTGATTTTTATGAAATCTCACCTGAGCAGCTTGATAAAAATATATTTAATCTTATAGGAAAAGATTGGATGTTAGTTACAGCTGAAAAGGATGGTAAAGTAAATACAATGACTGCTTCTTGGGGTGGATTTGGAGTAATGTGGGGTAAAAATGTTGCTAACATTGTAATCAGACCTCAACGTTTTACTAAAGAATTTATTGATGCTTCAGATACATTTTCTCTTACTGTTTTAGATGAGAGCTTTAGAAAACAACTTACTTATCTAGGTACTGTATCTGGAAGAGATGAAGACAAAGTATCAAAAAGTAATTTATCAGTAGTTCATTCTGATGACACACCTTATTTTAATGAAGCTAGCGTAGCAATAATATGTAAAAAACTATATGCTCAAGAGTACAAACCTGAATGCTTCACTGATAAAAACATTGATGGAAAATGGTATCCAGATAAAGATTATCACACTTTATATATTGGAGAAATAACAAAAATACTTATTAAAAAATAGTTATTAAATACTATAAAAATGCCGTAAGATTGAATTCAATCTTACGGCTTATTTTATAATTTTAATATTTCACCACTGCCAGCTCATGAAGAGCTCTTGTAGCCATTACATACATAAATTTATCTTTTTCACTGTAATTCCTGTCCTCAATAATTATAACTGCATCAAATTCAAGTCCTTTAGCAAGATAAGATGGTATTATAACTGCTCCACCTTGATAGATAATGTCTTCTCTATCTATAACCTTTAAAGAGTTCTTTTTACCCAAAATCTTTCCGTACTTTTCAGTAATGTCTAGATTCCTGCAAACTACGGCTATACTGTCAAAGTCTTTTTCCTTGTATTCTTTAATAAGATTATTTACTTTCTCCTCAAATTCATCTTCTGACTTAACTACAAGCTTTTTAACAGGCTCGCCACTTCTCACTAGAGGAACTATTGTATCCTCTCCAAGGAATTTATTGGCGTATTCCATTATTTCCTTAGTAGATCTATAGCTTTTATTTAGCTTAAAATGCTCTATTTCTATATCATCTATAAAGTTTTCAAGTGAGTTAAAAGGTAGTATATCACCTTCTAGTGGTATGAGTCTTTGATTACTGTCTCCAACAATAGTCATACCTTTGCAATCTGTAAGGTCCTTTATAACTTTTAGTGCCAATTTACTATAGTCCTGAGCCTCATCTATAACTACGTGCTTTATTTCACTGTCAATAGTTAAACCTTCAAACTTTATAGAAAGATATAACAACGCAGTTAAATCATCCATAGTATATGGTTTCTCACTACTTAGTTTTGTGTATAATTCTATTATAGAGGGCTCTTCCAGCCAATTAAGACCTTTTTTTACATCTATAAGTACCTTTATAGCTTCTCTAATTTTAAGTTTTCTCTTATAATCTAAAGAAGTACCTTGAAGCCTTAACTCATCTTTACTTAGCCCACTTATAGACTCTTGATAATCCTGTTCTATTTTTCTAACTACACTATCTCTTTCATCTTTAAGCCTTGAAAAAATAATTCTCTTAAGCTTTTTAACTCTTCTAAATAGTGGAATATTACTATAATATTTTATATACATTTCTTCAACTTCTGCTTTTGAAACCACCACTTTATTATTGTAAACTACATCTTGTAGCGCATAATAATTTTTTTCCACATCAGCTATTAAATTATCAAGGTCTACTATGAATTTATCGCTATTTTTATAGGTAACATCTTTAATAAAATCACTGTCACCCTTTAAAATTCTCTCCATATATTCCTTAGTAAGCATGATATCACGCTGTCTTATGTCTAAAAGTTCTATAGCAAATTCTCTGTAGGTTTTTTGATTAACTCCTACTTCACCAAGGCTTGGCAGCACGGAAGATATATATTCCATAAATATAGGGTTAGGCCCTAAAATAAGCACCTTATCCTGAAGAGTTTCCCTATTGTTATACAGAAGATAGGCTACTCTATGTAGTGCTATAGTAGTTTTCCCACTGCCAGCAACACCATTCACCACTACCATTTTATTTCTTGGCTGTCTTATAATATTGTCCTGCTCCTCTTGTATGGACATTACAATATCCTTAAGTTTTTCTTCTGCATTTTTGCTAAGTACAAGCTGTAATATATCATCTTTAACATCTACAGAGGAATCAAATAGTCCAATAAGCTTTTTCTTCTTAATAATATATTGTCTCTTTTTAATTACCTCTACCTCAACTTCTCCTAAAGGCGCTGTATATTTATTTGGGCCAAGACTACTTGTATAAAATAGTGAAGAAACTGGAGCTCTCCAATCTACAATCAAAGGTTCATAGGCTCCATCCGGAGTAACACCAAATCTTCCTACATATATCTTTTGATCCTCATCCTCTTCTTTAAAATCCACTCTTCCAAAATAAGGGGATAATTCTAATATTGTAAGCTCTTTTAATCTCTTATCTATAGTTTTAAAGGCCTCTTCCTTTACAAACCTTTCATGATCAAAATACTCTATTATCTTATCTTCATCATCTTCAAAGTCTTCTATATTCTTTTTTCTGCTGTCAAGTATATATTGAGTTATATCTTTTCTCTTTTCTATATAATTCAGTATTTCTCTGTTTATTATATCTATTACGCCAGCAAGTCTTGTTTTTTCCTCTTGAAGTTCTACCTCTTCATTTCTTTTATCCTCTACATATCCTGTTCCTTCCAAGTCGAACTCTCCTTTACAAGCTTCATGAATTCATCACCCATTAATGTTTCTTTTTCAAGAAGCACACCTGATATACTTCTGAGTAATTCTATATTATCCTGTAATATATTTTTTGCTTTATCATGTGCTGTTTTTATTATGTTTAAAGTTTCAGTATCAATCAATGTAGAAGTTTCTGCACTACAATTTTGTACTGGTCTTCCATCTAAATATCTATTTTCTACTGATTCCAGTGCCATCATATCAAATTTATCTGTCATACCGTATATAGTTATCATGTTTCTAGCTATCTTAGTTGCTCTTTCAATATCATTTGCCGCACCGCTGGATATACTGTTAAACTGAACTTCCTCAGCAGATCTACCACCTAGTAAAACCGTAATTTCATCTAGCATATCGTCCTTTGTTACAAGGTATTTTTCTTCTTCTGGAAGCTGCATAGTGTAACCTAATGCACCCATAGTTCTAGGTACAATAGTAATTTTGTGTACAGGGTCTGTATGCTTTAATAATGCTGCAACTAATGCATGACCTGTCTCGTGAAAAGCCACTTCCTTTTTTTCTTTATCAGAAAGAATTCTATCTTTTTTCTCTTTACCTGCTATTATAACCTCTACTGCTTCTTCTAAATCATCTTGAGCTATTTCTTTTCTTCCACTTTTAACAGCTAAAAGTGCTGCTTCATTAACAATATTGGCAAGATCCGCTCCTACTGCTCCTGGAGTTGATTTTGCTATTGCTAACATATCCACCTCATTAGAAATTTTAACACCCTTTGAGTGCACTTTTAATATGGATTCTCTCCCCTTTAGGTCTGGTCTATCCACAATTACTCTTCTATCAAATCTACCTGGTCTTAAAAGTGCCTTGTCAAGAACCTCTGGTCTATTTGTAGCTGCTAAAATAACTACACCTTTTGATGAATCAAAGCCGTCCATTTCTGCCAAAAGCTGATTTAGTGTCTGCTCTCTTTCATCATTTCCACCGCCAATAGCATTATCTCTACTCTTACCTATAGCATCAACCTCATCTATAAATACTATACACGGCGCTTTTTCCTGTGCCTGCTTAAATAAATCTCTTACTCTAGATGCACCCATTCCAACAAACATCTCTACAAAATTTGAACCTGACATAGAGAAAAATGGTACCTTAGCTTCTCCTGCTACTGCCTTAGCAAGAAGTGTTTTACCCGTTCCTGGAGGGCCTACAAGTAATGCTCCCTTTGGAAGTCTTGCTCCTATCTCAGCATATTTTTCAGGATAATGGAGAAAATCAACTATTTCAATTAGAGATTCCTTAGCCTCCTCTTGACCAGCTACATCCTCAAAAGTTACCCCCGTTTCACTTTCTGCATAAAGCTTTGCATTGTTTTTACCAAAGGACATAACCCCGCTGCCTAGCTTTTTATCTATTCTGCCAAATAAAAATCTACCAACTATCAAAAATATAGCTATTGGAAGCACCCAAGTTACAATAAAATTCTTTATAGGATCATCATTTCCTGAAGGTACTGTTATTTGTGCTCCTGAATCTTTAAGTTCTGTTTTTAAATCTGGATCATAAAGTCTTCCTGTATACAATACTTTTTTATTTATCCCACTATTATCATTAGGTATTATTGTTATTCTAGTTGGAGTAACCTGAACCTCTGATATCTTTTTCTGTGCTAATAAATCAAGGAACTTGTTGTATGTTATTTGTTCAGTTTTTATACTCACAAGCAAATAGTTTAATATAAGTACTAAAATAATAACCCCAATGGAATAGTATGCTGCATACTTAAATTTCTTATCGCCGAAATTATTGTTAAACATTAATCATTCTCCCCTCCATTTCATACTACTAAGTTTATCACTAAATAGCCCTTTTTTCTATTACGGTTTTTTTAATAATTTCAATAATATAATATATAATACTTTTTGTATTTACTCAATAGATTATTATACATATAAAAATAAATTTTTTACCTTCTATTGATATATTAAATTGTTTATGAGAAAATAGTTTTAGATTCAATTTACGAGAGCATTCTTTTAAATTGGATATATTATTAGTATGATTTCTGATTGCAAAGTAATTCTGAGCAAAAGGAAGGAGATAAAGATACGTATATTTTACCTTCCTATTTTTTTGAGGAAGTTTTTTTGTTTTGTTAAATTTTATTGTTTAGTATTGATCATATGTGAAATAGTGCATCAAATATTATACTAATATAGTTATAGTGCCCGTTTATTTTTCTGCAAACAACTCATGAAATTAGAGGGTGGCAACAGTTAAAGAAAACTTATAGGAATTAGTTGAGGATTTAATCCAAATTGTTACGGTTTTTAGCTGTAGATTACAAGGTAAACGTGCTAATAAAGCCAAGAAGATGATTAAGGAGCTGTTGGAAAATGATACTGGGGAATAAAGTTAGATTATTTCCAACTAAAGAACAGGAGCAGAAATTATGGCAATCAGTAGGTACTGCAAGATTCATTTATAATTGGACACTTGCAAGACAAGAAGAAAATTATAAAAATGGTGGCAAATTCATATCTGATAGTGATTTAAGAAAAGAGATAACTATTTTAAAGAAAACAGAAGAATTTAAATGGCTGAGTGGAGTATCTAACAATGTTGCTAAACAAGCTGTTAAAGATGGTTGTGAAGCTTACAAGAAGTTCTTTAAGAAATTAGCTGATAAGCCAAGATTTAAGAGCCGAAGAAAGTCAAAGCCGTCGTTTTATAATGATAATATAAAACTAAAAGTTAAAGATAACACAGTATTAATTGAAAAGGTTGGTTGGGTTAACATCAAAAGAAATGCTATTCCTATGAATTGTAAATATTGCAATCCAAGAGTAAGTTTTGATGGAAAGTATTGGTTTATATCTGTAGGAATTGAAAAAGAACAATCAATAGTAGAATTGACAAATGAGATCATAGGAATTGATGTAGGCATTAAAGATTTAGCTATATGCTCCAATGGAATGGCATTTAAAAATATTAATAAAACAAAAACTGTAAAGAAACTTGAAAAAAGGCTACGTAGATTACAGCGTAGGGTATCTCGCAAATACCTAAAAAATAAAGAAGGGAGTAAGTTTGTCAAAACAAGTAATATTATAAAAATCGAAAAGCAGATTAAATTACTTCACAGAAAATTAGCTAATATAAGAAGTAATTATAATCACCAAGCAACGAATATGATAGTGAAAACCAAGCCATCAAGAGTTGTTATGGAAACACTTAACATTAAATGTATGATGAAGAATAAACATTTATCAAAAGCTATTGCAAAACAGTGTCTATATGAGTTTAAAAGACAAATGCAATATAAATGTGAGTTCAATGGAATTGAATTTGTTGAAGCTGACAAATGGTATCCATCATCAAAGACTTGTAGTGAGTGTGGTCATATAAAAACTAAGCTTTCATTATCTGAAAGGACATATATCTGCGAGAAATGTGGTTGTGTTATAGATAGAGACTATAATGCAAGTATCAATTTATCAAGATATGAATTAGTAGTTTAATCACTTAAACGATACTACTAATATGTACCATTCGTTGTATGGGAATTTAAGCCCTAGGAGTGTTATATCAAACGAAAGTAGCTCATGCAAAATCGGACACGTTGAACAGGGAATTAAACAAGATTTATAGATTTTTATAGATTTTTGGCAACGGTGAAGCTTTTGGATAAAAGATTAGGTGTCATTGGAATTATAGTTAATAATATAGAAAATTCTAAAGAAGTCAATGATGTTCTTCATAATTTCAGTGATATCATCGTTGGGCGTATGGGTATACCCTACAAGGAGAGGAAAGTATCTGTTATATCCTTAATAGTAGATGGTTCTATGGATGATATAAGTGCCATGACTGGGAAACTTGGAAACATAAAGAATATAAGCGTAAAGTCAGCAATCTCTAAGAAATAACAATTAATGTTAGTATTGCGTTAATTTTAAAATAAGTCTCAAAACTTGATATGCTATGTGTATCTACGATATCCCTCGCTGCATAAAGAAGATCTACTAATACACACATCATACCAATGAGACTTATTTTAAAACTGGAGATTTATAACTTTATGTTACTGTTACAAAATCTAAAATTAACTGGAGGCAATTAAATGAATATTGAAAAAGCAGATTTTATAGATGATAAAGTTATAAGAGAGCATATGGCTAAAGGCTCAGAACTTTCTAAGGATAAAAATTATATTGAAGGACTTATAGAAAAGGCTTCTAAAGCTCATGGATTGACTATAGATGAAGTTTCCGCTCTTTTACATGTGGAAGATGATTCTTTACTGGATAAAATGTACAAAGCTGCAATAAAGATTAAGCAGCAAATTTATGGAAACAGAATAGTAATGTTTGCTCCACTTTATATAAGTAGTTATTGTGTAAATGGCTGTGAATACTGTGGTTACAAGTGTACAAATAAAGAAACAAGAAAAAAGCTTACAAAGGAAGAGCTCATTCAAGAAGTAGAACTTATTGAAGATCTTGGTCATAAGAGAATAGTCCTTGAAGCTGGTGAAGATCCAGTAAATTGCCCTATTGACTATGTAACTGACTGCATGAAAACTATCTACAGCGTAAAGAAAGATAATGGATCCATAAGAAGAATTAATGTAAACATAGCAGCAACTACTGTAGAGGACTACAAGAAATTAAAGGCTGCAGGAATCGGTACTTATACCCTTTTCCAAGAAACTTATAATAGAGAAACTTATGCAAGACTTCATCCAACAGGCCCAAAACATAACTATGATTATCACACTACAGCTATGGACAGAGCCATAGAAGGTGGCATTGATGATGTTGGTATTGGTGTTCTTTATGGACTTTATGATTATAAATACGAGACTATAGGAATATTCTTACATTCAAAACACCTTGAAGAAAAATTCAACGGTGTAGGACCACATACAATATCCGTTCCAAGACTGAGACCTGCTGAAGGAGTTACTTATGAAAACTTCCCTTATTTAGTTTCAGACCATGACTTTAAAAAGCTTGTGGCAATAATAAGACTAGCTGTTCCCTACACTGGAATGATCATCTCCACAAGAGAAGAACCAAACTTCAGAGAAGAAGTCATAGCTGTTGGAATTTCCCAGGTAAGTGCTGGTTCTTGTACAGACGTTGGTGGCTATGAAGATGAATACGGAAACAAAACTACTCCTGCTTCTTCACAGTTTGTTGTAAGTGATCACAGAACTCCTATTGAAATATTGAAACTTTTATGTAAACAAGGCTACATACCAAGTTACTGCACAGCCTGTTATAGACAAGGCAGAACTGGTGAAAGATTCATGAGTCTTGCTAAAGCTGGAAATATCCACAACTGCTGTCTTCCAAATGCTATTATGACTTTTAAGGAATTCTTAATAGATTATGCTGATGATGAGTTAAAGGAAATTGGTGCCAAGACTATAGAGAAAAACCTAAAGGATATAACTTCTGATAAAGCAAGAGAAGAAACTTTAAAAAGATTGGATAGAATAGAGGCTGGAGAAAGAGATCTTTATTTCTAACATAAAGCCTTATTTATAAATTATAATCCACACAAATTTTTATATAATAAGGTATGTGAAAATAAATAACAAGTCAAAGATGCGACGTATATTTTGAATTATACAAGGAAGCAGAACCTTATGATAGTGGTGCTATCATAAGGTTCTGTTAACGTAGTATAATTCAAAATAGACTAGTATACTGACTAGTTATTTATTTGAATATGCCTAAAAGCACTATGAACTTAATTAAAGCTAATTTCATAGTGCTTTTATTATTTTTTAATATCATAGATTATTAAAAGTGAGTATTATGTTAATTTTCATTATATCCAAAATGCTCTGCTATCTTACTATAGCTCGGAACACTAACACCATATTTTTTAGCAATTCGTACCACATCAAATATCAGTTCTTCCTTCTCACTTTTCTTACCTTTCTTTATATCTTTGTGCATGGAAGCTGTTATATCTGGAGCAAGTCCTACTAAAATATTTAGGTTTTCTTCTACTAAATTACAAGTTAATTTAATCTTTGACATATCAGCAAGTTCTTCTAATTCTTTAAGAAGTGATATAAACATATCACGATATTTACCCTTTTTCTGTACTTCACCTACTACAACATCAAAATATACACAAGTTGATGCAAGGGCAGATGTAAATGAAAACTTTCTAAAGGTATCACGTTTTATATTATCTGAAATAACTCCTTCAATATGACATTCTTCAAGATCTGCTTGTATTTTTCCTAGTAAATTCATATCAACTTTTGTATTCTCCATAGGTCCAAAGACAATACGGAATATCATATCCCCTTGAGTAATTTCACCAGGTGCTGATACATATCCGCTGACATAAATACAACCATCTAGTACAGTTATATCCGGCAAAGCTGCTGCTAACTTTTCACCAGCAGTTAAGGTATTTAAGATGGGAATTACAATTGTTTTCTCATGAGAAGTCTTTCTTATTGTGGGAATAATATCATCTATTGAATATCCCTTAACACATACAAATATTACATCAAACTTCTCAAGTTCTTCGCTTCCATCGTAAGCTTTAACATTTTTTAGCTTTATATCACCATCTTTTGTAGAATGAAGAATAAGTCCCTTTTCTTTCATAGACCTTAAATGAGCTCCTCTAGCAATAAATATAACGTCTTTTCTACCTTTAGCAAGATAACCTCCAATACATCCACCAGTACCGCCTGTTCCTATTATTAAATATTTCATAATATAGTCCCTTCCTTACTTAAAATATGTTTATTTATTTTTTCAATAATTTCCTTGGGATAATCAAGCATTCTCAGTAATTTCACTGCATTCCCACTTCTACATACCCCTTCTCTTAATTTATAATCAAAAATCATTTCCTGTTTATTTATATCTTCCATAAAATAGAAAAGGTCATATTTATACTTTAATTCATCTGCAAGCTCCATATCATGTGTAGCAACTATTGCAAGAATATTATTTTTTTCAAAATAGTTTAATATTTCTATAGATGCATTAACTCTTTCAATAGGATTTGTTCCCCTAAACACTTCATCAATCACACAGAGTGTACTATAATTATCATTTTTTTCCTGTATTATTTTAAGTATGGCCTCAGCTTCTCTAAAATAATAACTTTTACCACTTATTATATTATCTTTTGGACTTATAGAGGTCATGATATTAAAAAAACTAGTGATGTAGTTAGAAGCTATTACGGTATATATACTTTGAGCTAGTATAGCATTTACTCCTATCGTTCTTAAAAAAGTAGATTTTCCTGACATATTCGAACCTGTTAGAATTATACCTTTATTATCCATAGTAATTGAATTTGATACAGCTTTTTCTAGGATAGGATGTATAATATCTTCAGCACTAACATATCTACTTTTATTTGTAAAATTAGGATTACAGTAATTATTTAAACTGAACCTATAGGAAGCTATAGATAAAAAAGCATCTAATTCTCCAATACTTATATAGATTTTTTTTAAATCTTCCTGGTGTTCCCTTATGATTTTTATGCAGGAAAAAAATTGATTTTCTTTGATTAAAGAAATCATATAGAATAATTCAGTAAGAGCATCAGCTGTACCCTCTATTCTTTCAACTTGATAAGCTTTTTTACTTATAGCTCTTACTGATTTTATACACTGCTTAAATGTTTCTTTATAACCTTTTAATTCTTCTACATCTAATTTAGAAATTTTATTTGATATGTATATTAAATTATTTAAATATCCAATAGAAGAAGCATACATATAAATTTTATTTTTAAGTTTAGTATGTACTAATATATTTATAGCCATAAATAATATGTATATACCAATCATTACCTTTATGTCCCTAAAGGCAAATATTATTATTAAGGATATCATATAAGGCATAATACTCAAAATTCTACATATTGGTTTTAATCTAAGATCAACATCTATGTCTTCCCATAACAATTCTGGTATATCGATTTTATCTCTTCTATTTATTTTTATAAGTTCCACTACTAACATTTCTCTTGATTTTTTATCTTTTTCAAATAAACTTATAATTTTATTTCTATCCTTTAAAATCATCTCATCAAATATTGGAATTCTAAGTATCTTATATAATACCTCTTCCCCTGGAGAAGTTACTGTTCTGTCCATAAGAGAAAAAACCTCATCCATAGTAAGATCACTCCAAGTTTGATCATCCAAATAAAAGTCATTTTCAGATCTTATATAATTGAATAAACCTCTTATATTATTAAAATTTCTTTTTCTCTGTACTCTCTTTCCCCATTTACTAATGAAATTCTTAAATGTTTCTTTTAAAATTAAAATTCGCTTCACATATAATAATATTAATAGTAAACATACCAAAGGTATTAATAAAGAAAGATACTTATAACTGATATATATACCAAAATTAATGATTATTATTCCCGCAAAAGCTATTATTAATGTAAATATATTTGATAGAGAATTGATGAATCTCTTTTTCAAAACAAATACCTCCATAATATATGTTAATGCTATCAATGAATCTTATTTAGATTAACTTTCATATCTTAAATCCCATTATTTCTCTTATATAATCTGATTTTTCCTTAGATGTTAAAAGCTCAAGTAATTTTAAAGCCACATCCATAGCAGTTGAAGGATTCCATGAAGTTATTATATTGTCATCTATTACTATAGGTTCATTAATTACATTAACTCCATATCCTCGTAGTTTTTCTTGTCTAATATCGTTTTTCATATTATAGGTTGTAGCAGATTTTCCTTCTAATATTTTGCTTTTTCCTAGTGGAAAAGCTCCTACACAAATTGATGCAATTAATTTATTTTTATTGTAAAACTTCCGAATAAGTCCAAGAAACTTTTCATTATACGCATCTTCATAAAATCCATACTCTTCAAATCCTCCTGGAATAGCTAGTGCCGCATAATCATCTACATTAACTTCATCAATTATTATGTCCGTAGTTACCATTAAATTAAAAGTACTTTTTATATGTTTTTCTAATCCACAAGTAACAACTTCTGTAGTACCATCTCCATCAATAAGATTCCATCCCATAACATCTATAAATACGCTTGCTTCATAGGTTTCAAAACCTTTAGCTAATAATAATAAAACTTTTTTCATTGTTAATCTCCTCCCTATTGACCTTCATTTTAGTCAGAATGGACTCTTTCCGCCACTTATCCATCCTTTTTCTTTCCAGTATATCTTGTCAGGATTGCTATCAGGATATTTTGAAATCATAATTTTCATAGCTGTGAATAAAATTTTGGTGAAAACTCTTGAATGTATATGCTTTCTCTTTTTCATAACCTTATAAAACTTCTTTGCTTTTTTCACTAGAATATCATTGAATTTCTTTTGTTTTTTTTGTTTCATCTCATGCCAACTTATTGCAAACATAGTAAAACCACATTTATATATTCTTCTAACACCCCAATAGCTGAGGCTTCTTGATATTGTTTTTATGGCATTGCCGGTGCCAGCTCCAGCTGTAGTGGATATTACCATTGCAACTTTAGAAAACATCTCTTTCCTTGGTCTATGAGGTATATACATATAACCAAAATGGTCTAGCAGTGCCTTTATTTGTGCATTTTCAGCCAAAACATATACTGGAGAAGTCATTATAATTCCATCTGCTTCTCTCATAGCCTTTTCAATAGGTTGTATATACTGTGCGTGTGGGCAATTTTCCTCACCATTCTCAAAACAATTAAAACAACCACAGCAAAAATGAGGCATATCCTTTGGAAGAAAAAACTCAACAAATTCCACAGCACCATTTTTCTGTAATTCTTCCTTAAATATTTGCGTTGCATTATAAGTATTTCCTTTTCTTGGGCTACCATTGATTATACAAACCTTCATTTTCAATACCGCCTTATATATATATTTGTTTGCCTAATTTACACTGCAGTCCATATTTATTAATATACAGTTAGATTATAATTTGCTAATGTTTTGTAACGCTTTATTAGAAGATTCCGAACTAACTAAAATATTAGTTATAATTTATGATATGTTTCATCGTATCTGATGCAACGAAAACTTTAAAATATCGTTTAACCTGTTAATAACCTAATGTTTCTCCAACAATTAATATTTTTATTCTTCCCTTAATAAATTGTCCTCTAATTACAACAAAATCATTACAAATTCTATTTGGAGTTTTGCAATCAACACAATATCCAAGCTTTGTACAAGGTGTGTCTTTATTTAATCTTTTTGCATCAATTGGAGCAGCATATTGTCTTACTCTTATTTCTGCTTCTTCTGAATTTTTAACAATTTTATTTATACCGGTTACAAGTATAACCTGCTTAGGCCCATATATCATTGGAGCCACTCTACTTCCGTTGCCATCTATATTATATAATTCTCCGCTTTCAGTTAAGGCATTTGTGCTACAAATAAAAGTGGCCGCAGAAAAGTTTTTAATATATATGTTTCGTTTATCGTCACTTGTTAATTCAACCTTATATTTATCTAAAAAATTAAATTTACCACTTCTTAAAAACTCTATCACTCCTGTTTCAAAAAGAGTCATTGAATCTCCTACACCAACAGTAGAACCTTCAGTTATTAAATCTTTTAATTTTTGAAATAACTGCTCCCTATTTTTAATGTAGTACCCTTCCATATTACGGTTATTTATATTTTTTATAGTTCTCTCAACTTGTTTTTGAATATACCATGCAATATTTTTATCCACACTTATCACCTCGAAAAATGTAAATTTGAAATAAATAATCTAGTCTTCAATAAGCTCAATGAATTTCTGCGCTGCCGTAGACATGGGAATATCTTTTTTAGTTGCTATGCCCATAATTCTCTCTGGGATTTTTTCTTTAATAGCTACTTCGTATAATTGTTTCTGTTCTAATTCCTTTTGGATATAATCTTTTATAACCCAAGAAACTCCCAACCCTCTTTTTGCAAATTCTATGATTAGTTCAACATTACTTAACTCTATTTGTGGTACTATTTCTAGTCCATGTGAACTAAAATAGTTATCTATATAATCCCTTGTGTTTCCACCTTTCTCTAGTAAGATAATAGGATATCTATGTACTAAGTTCTTTAATGGTATCTGTTTTTTACAAATTTCCTTGTACTTTTCCCCTACCACAAAGCAATCTTGTATTTTAAATGTTTTAATAACATTAAAAGAATTGTTAGTCTCTATATGCATATTTAAAATCCCTATATCTATCTCGCCAGAATCTAATGCTTTCGCTATTTCATAGCTTGACTTATCCTTAACATAAATTTTTATATTTGGATGGTTTAAATTATAAATCTCTATATATTTCATTAGATAGTATTTGCATACTGCACTACATACAGCTATTCTTATCTGACCTAAATTAAGATTTTTTAATTCTAAAAATTTTCTTTCTGCTGTCAGCATGAGACCATAGCCTTGCTCTATATACTTGAATAACACTTCACCTTCTAAGGTAAGTGAAACTCCTTTTGGAGTTCTATGAAACAATTCTCCACCTAATTTTCCCTCTAATAACTTTATAGACTGACTAACTGCTGGCTGCGATGTAAAAAGCTCTTTTGCTGCTTTAGATATACTTCCTAATTTGGCAGTAATATAAAAGATTCTGTAAAGTTCAAGATTAATATACATATAAAAATTTAATATACCTCCTATATTAGATATTAATTTTACTTATATCATTATATTAATTATAATTGCTTTATAAAAGTTATTCAATAACTAAAAGTATTGGGGGTTATAGTGTGGTATTTATTTATTACTTACTATCATTAATATCTGGATTTGCCTTAACCTTACAGGTTGGTATAAATGGGGTACTTCGTTTTAAAATAGGAAACCCTATTCTTTCATCCCTTATTAGCTTCGGCGTAGGAACTTTAGGACTTGCATTAGTATTCTTCTTTACTGTATTAAATGATTCTAGTACATTACCAACTGCTACTCATATCAGAAATACAAGTTGGTGGATGTTCCTGGGTGGATTATTGGGAGCATTTTATATATTTACAACCATATTTGCATCTCCTAAAATTGGATTTGGAAGTATGTTTAGTCTTGTAATATGTGGGCAAATACTCCTTGCTGTTATGTTTGATAATTTTGGCTTATTAGGAAATTAAATCCATTTGTTAACTCCACTAAAATCCCTAGGGATTATTTTCTTAGTCTTAGGTGTTTACATTATTCAAACTCACTAATTAGAGATTTATATTTAAATCTTAATCAATAAAACATTATTATAGGAGGTAATATTTATGAAAAGAATCTGTGTTTATTCTGGTTCTAATCTAGGTTTCCGTTCAGAATATAAAGAAAGTGCTAAACTACTAGGTAAAATATTGGCTGAAAACAAAATTGAATTAGTATATGGTGGTTCAAGAATAGGTCTTATGGGTGAGATATCAAATGAAGTTTTAAGAAATAACGGAAAAGTTATTGGGGTTATGCCTAAAGGGCTTTTCTCAGGTGAAATGGTTCATAAAAAGTTGACTAAACTTATTGAAGTTGAAAATATGCATGAAAGGAAACAAACTATGGCTGAGCTTTCTGATGGATTCATAGCACTTCCTGGTGGACTGGGTACTTTTGAGGAACTATTTGAAGTACTTAGTTGGGCTCAACTTGGTATTCATAAAAAACCTATTAGCATATTAAATATATCAAACTTCTTTGACCCTCTTTTACATATGATTAAAAACACTTGTACTGAAGGTTTCATGAATGAATCAAATATTAAACTTATTTCAGTTTCAGACAATCCTTTAGAATTAATCAAACAAATGAAAAACTATGTACCACCTTTAATGGAAAATAAATGGCGTGAATTAGCATAAAAATATCTTTGTTTTCTGCCAAAGGTACTTATAAGAAAACTATAGACAGTTAACTGTTATATGTAACTTGAAGTCAACTGTCTATTTATTCAATTTTCCATAGCTAACCTAAAAAAGTCTACATAACTAACTATACAGTTCAGAATTTCTAATCCTAATATTTTGATACTATTGATTCGTCTAAAATTACAACTATGAATTAATCACTAAAAAAATTATACCATTAACCAAAATTTTTACAAACTACACTGTGACATTAAAACAAACTACTCTACGTAAAGGTAAAGTTAATCATTTTCTAGTTTTGTATCTAGAATATTTTTTAATAGTTTTTGAAGCACGTCCACAATAGCGGTGATGATACTTATTGCTAAAATACCCATTAGACTTAATGATATAGGACCTGCTGGGTCATCTCCTGTGACTTTAGCAAGTACCTTTAAGTATACTATCCCTAACACAATTAAGAAAATAGTTGTTAAAGCAGATTTCTTTATAACCTTCAAAGATTTAAGTGATAACTCGGAGAAAGCATTGTTTCTTTCGATATAGTTTAATAGTTTAAATACTTGATACAATGCAACAGAAAACGCAATACAGCATCCATACGCAAATCCTAAAATTGGATATATCGAGTAGTCCCTTGGATGTACTTTTGCATCTCTAATTGCCATCTCAGGTAACCAATAGATACACAAAGCAAGCACCGCAATTCCAATTAGAAAAATAATTACCTTTAAGAAAGTGGTTGACCATTGTTTAACATTCATTTAAAGCACCTCACTAATTTAATGATAAAATGATTTTAACACGGTATTTATCGTTTTGCAATAAATTAATATCGTTTTTTATTATATTATTATTGTTATTATTATATCCTTTTAATTGTTACTCAATAGCAAAACGAGATGCAACTTTGTAAAACCAAATGCAATGTTTGTAATCAACAACTGAATATTTGTAAACGAAATGCAGTTTTTGTAACCCAAATGCAGTTTTATCGTTTTATTTTTTGAGAAGAACTGGCTTTAACATGATGTCACTGGCTGCAACCGGTGCACATCTAAGTTTTGTTAAAACTTCTTCTCCGTGGTAAAAGCTGAACGTTTCGTATGGGCTACGGTTGTTCAGCTTTTTTCTTTTGTATGAATTGTATAATCGATTTTTGCACCCCAAAAGAGAACCCGTTAACATTTTACCTCCCTTTTTTTATTGTCAATAATTTACTACTGCCACTTATCTAGAACCAATTGTAATTGAATATATTATATTTGGTTTATTATTTATCAAAATAAAATATAAATATCCCTTAGTATTAAGTTCATAAAAGAACTTATAATTTTTATTTTTCTTTAAATTTTGAAGAAATAAGATACATTGTTCTTTATCTGATTGTTTTTGATTTATGGGCATAGAGGAAACATATTTTATAAAATCATCTATATAATATTCACTTTGATTTCCAGAATTAATCCATTCAATAGAATTTTTAAATTTTTCATAATTTGTATCTGTATTAAAAAATTCTAGTTTCGATAATCCATTACTAGTACCTACTTCTGATAAAATAACATCTTCTTTGAGCGGATTTGGCATTTTAATGTTCCAATTATTATGTATATATGCAGAATAAGAAAAAGGATTTTCGATAGTTTGGTTATTTTCATTATTCCTATCAATTGTGCTAGTTGTTGAAAACTTAATAAAAATAGATAGTATTATTAATAGTATTATGACTATTGCCACAAATATTAATGTTTTCTTTTTATTCATTAATTTTAATCACTCCTATAAATTAGCTATGTTTATACTTATTCCAATATAATAAAAACAGATTTTTTTCATTATAAGTTAATTCGTACTTTGTCTTAAATTACACTTACGTATTAAGAATAATTATAGCTTTAATATCCTTTAAATTCTTAAAAAATATTTATTCTCCATCCTTAATACATATTGGCTTCTTAAATAAATAATGCAGCATAAGTGTTACTATTGATAGCTTGTATCTTTTTTCATATAATATAGAGTTAGTATTTTACGCCCTCTGAGTGTTACTGAATGGTATAAATCTCCTTATTCTATGGGGAACAAGATTCAACTCCTCATCAGTAATACCTTTATTTAATATCATTGTATACACGTATATAATGATGCTCACCACAATAGCTACAATTACAGAAATAGCATTGTTAATATATCCTTTAGTGACAAAGCCTATTGCAAAGTTCAAAACAATGTATATTACATAGCCTGCTAATCCCATAGCTATGGATGAAATTATGCATTTAAAAATGTAAGCTTTAGGCTGAATTTTTAATTTTAAATTTACTTTTATGTATATGGAGTTTAAAATTACTGGAACTAAAAATCCTACTAGGCTTCCAATAATTGCTCCATAAATATTTATGCTGGGAATGGCTATTAAAATATAATTAATAGCATACTTTATGACTATACCTAAAATTGAATAGAGTGTTACTATGTATATCTTTCCCATTCCTTGCAGAATACTAATTTGAATTTGAAATAAGGCCATAAATATTACAATACCAGCTCCAACTAACATAATATTGTACCCATCATTATATTTAAGAAGAGCATATATAGGTTTACTTAATACTGATAAGCCTACTGCGGCAGGTATTGATATTATAAAACTTATTTTATAGGCAAAGTTTATTTTACTTTCTGTTAGTTTTTTATTATTAAGCGTAACAGCCTTAGATATGGCTGGCAAAACAGTAACTGCCAAGGCTGATATTATAGTGATGGGTACTGCTGTAAGTACATTGAATTTACTATATATTCCAAAAAGACTTTGAGCATAATTTTCAGAAATACCACCCACCATAAGTCTAGATATCATATTATAAATATCTATAAGTGAACCTAAACTTGGTACTCCAATGCATAGTGTTATGGGAATACTGTACTTTATAATCCTTTTAAATATCTGTTTATTTGTATGAATTATACGATTGCCAGTATTTTTTAAATTAAAGCCCTCTGAATTTTTACTCTTTTCATAGGTTATTATTAAAAACAGTGAAGAAACTAATGCTCCTAAGGTTGTGCCAATAGTGGCCCCTACACATCCGTATTCAATTCCATATCCTATAAGTAAAGCTGCAAATAAAAGTGAAAAGACTGTATTAAATATCTGCTCTAATACCTGTGATATAGCTGTAGGCTTCATATTGCCTCTACCTTGAAAATATCCTCTATAAGTAGACCCTACAGATGTAAATAGTATAGCAGGACAGAGAGCAATTACAGAATATCTGGCTTCAGGAGAATGCATAATCCTAGTAATGGGAGCTGATACTAAAAACATTACAATTGCCATAATTGTGCCTACAATAATTAACATCAATCTTGAAATCTTGAAAATTTTTGTAGCACTTCTATAGTTTCCAACTACAATAAATTCAGATACAAGTTTCGATATGGCACTTGGTATTCCTGAATTTGTGATTACATATATAAATGTATAAATCATATATGTAACATTATAAATTCCAAAGGATCTATTTCCTCCGAGTATTCTAAATATAAATGGAGAATAAATAAGTGATAAAAGTTTTACTATCATCATAGCAGTTGATAGTATAGCAAACCCTTTACTGTTAGATTGTTCTTTCATAAAATTAACCTCTTAATGTATTGTATTTCATTCAATACATTTATGATTAATATTAAATTACAGCTTAAACTTAATTTCTATAAAAAGTATACCATATTATTCTATATAATCCATTATTACAAACAAAGTATATAGTTTGTTAATTTTATATATGTAAATTTAATGTACATAAAATATATTGCTGTTATGTTTATATCATAGAGAATATATTATGTATACACTTTAGTATTAACCCAAAATAATTAAATGGTATTTTAAAATGCCGTATTATTAATTGCTGAATAATACGGCATCATATTTCATCATTCAATTTTTATATTTTTTTTTTGCATATCAAAGATATTATTTTTCAAACAATATTTTGTAACTTTATTAAAATATAAATTCTATCTTTTCATATTATAAAGTTTAAATTTTTTTAATGCTATAATTACAAGCCTTTCTGAAGGAAAACAAACCAATACTACTAACGATAATCTACATCGATAGAACTCTTTTTAGTAAGTTATCACTTTGTATATACTGTTATTTGCTGAGCAACCTGTTTCCCAAGTTCCGAGGAAGCATTGTACAGATATCCAAGTACGATGCTTTGAGTTTCCTTGGAGACAACAGACAGATCAGCAGCAAGATTATCCACCAGGTGCTTCTTTTGAACTGGAGAAAGAGAAAGATATCGCTGACCAGCCTGGGTAAAATTATCCGGTTTAGGTATGTCTGATCGCACCAGGTGTCCTGCTGCATATGTGCCGTTACCGCTGGTTACAAGAGAATCTGGCGACCAGTTTTTCTGGTGGTTAACAGGTATTCTGCGAAAATCCGGTCCCAGTCGTCTTCGCTGTGAATCCCAGTAGATATTGGCACGACCCTGCAGCATCTTGTCATCTGACAGTTCGGCCCCTTCTAAAAGATTGGATGGCGAGAATGCCACTTTCTCCACTTGCTCCATGTAATTATCCGTATTGCGATTCAGTACCAGTCTACCTACTGGTATCAGTGGATACTGCTGTTCATCCCACACTTTAGTGTCATCCAGCGGATCAAAAGGCAGCATGTTATCTTCATTTGGATACATTAATTGTACCCTTAGTTCATATTGTACTGTATTTCCTGATGCGATGGTATCGTATAAATCCTGACCTGCAATATCTGGATTCACCGAGGCCAGCTTGCTAGCTTCCTGGCTGTTAATATCCTGCTCACCGGCAAGTGGAATCCAGTGATATTTAACATAACGGCGTATACCTTGGGCATTCTTCCAAACATAGGTATTCACACCGTAGCCCCTGATATGACGAAAGCTTTTTACCGTACCTGCGTCTGAATATAGCCAGGTTAGGAAATGTGTTGCCTCTGGCGCACGGGCTATAAAACCCCAAAAGCGCTCCGGATCAATCAGGTTATTTACAGGCGAAGGCAAAAATGCCCTGATAGATTCTGGAAATCGAATAGCGTCCCGTACTAAAAATACCGGAATGTGGTTACAAACCAAATCAAAAATACCTTCATCCGTATAAAACTTAGTGGAAAAACCACGCACATTGCGGGAAGTATCTGGGGTGCCCTTGGTGCCTACGGCAAGAGAAAACCTTACCGTGGTGGCAATCTTAGTTCCAGGATTCTGTAAAAAGCTAAGCTTTGTGTATTCTTTCATGGAATGCATTGTCTGGAAGTATCCAAATGCACCAAAGCCTTTTACATGTACTGGACGTTCTAAGATCTTACTATTTACAAAAGTCTCTAATGTTTCGTGTAAGATGTTGTCCTGTTCCAGCACAGGTCCTCTTTTACCCACAGTCTGTGAATGCAAAGTAGCCATGGAATCCATATCCCCTTGTGAGTGGATGTGTCCCTGAGCCTTTGGGGTGTTGTTGGATGTTCCTATATTTTGCGGATTGTGGTTACTCACAGGGTCTTTTGATTCCCAGTAAGATGCCTCATTGTTATGTTCCATTATCCTTGCCTCCTATAATTTATTCGTATATCTTACGCTTTTCAGTGAATTCTCTTTAGCTTGATTTTACGAATCATTTGAATCGAAGGACAAAATAAATTACTACATTTACTATATTATTATTAATACATTTACTATATTCATGAAAATTAGAATGGTGTTAACCCGCTTACAATTTAACATTCTTTGCCTAGCGCACCCAAAAACGTCATTCAATAAACGTTAAACTTTATATGCCTTTTGACATTTTATGATAAATAATATAAGAATACACCATAGGAATCACCGCAATTATCACTATTATTGTTGGTGTTATACTATTTAAATTTATTCTTGTAAAGCTTAGAAACATATTTATAATGCCGCCTATAACCCATATTGGCGCTGCCATTCTGTGAGTTTTTCTCCATACTTCCTCACTAGCTAAAGTCCAGGGAGTCTTTATTCCCACAAAATAGTTATGTTTAAATCTACCCATAACATTTCCTATTAAAATTAGCAGCAGTGAACCCATTATTTTAACTAAAATTGCTGTATTAAAAGAAGACTTTGTTGATGCTAAAATAGTAATACCTTCAATTATGAATAAGAAAATAATTAATATATATTTTAAATAATTATAAGTCGAATTAAATTTTTTATAATTTTCTCTTTTAGGATCTATAAATGGAAGTATAATAAATAGTATATAAATTCCAAAACTTATAAGTGGCACACTAAATATACCATATAACGTTCCTGCATAAGAATCAGCTTCTCCATTTCCATTCCAATGTATAGGTATAGGTATTTTATTTGGCAGCGATTTATAGAAATAAGCACCTAGTACAAATTGTAAAATTATAATAATTAAAACTATCCAATCCCTCTTTAAAGTGTTAACTATTTTTTTCATTTTCAGTTCCTCCTTCATTAACATGAGTTACATTAAAAAACCAATTCGTTACTTCCTGTAGCACTGTAGTATTAAGGGAATAATAAATATTTTGACCCTTTCGTTCATCTGTTACTAAGGAAGCTTGTTTTAATGCATTGAGATGATGAGATATACTTGGCTTAGTCATGTTAAAATGTTCTGCAATTTCTCCAGCAGTAAGGTCTTTTTCTTTCAAAAGAATGATAATCTTCCTTCTTGTAGGATCTGCCAATGCTTTAAAAGACAAGTTAATTATTGACATCTTATTTCCTCCTTAGATAATTAGAATATTATCTAAATATCTAAGGACATTATATTACCTTTTGTAAAAAATGTAAATAGTTTATTTTAGCTGTGTGAATAATAGCTTCACTTCCAACTGAAATAAATCATTTTTAAAAAGAAAATAAGAGTTATCAATCAGTAGATACACTTAATTGATAACTCTTCGATAATAGTTCCTTAGAAATATGTTCAAACTCCTTCTGAAAGGCTAATGACTTTTCTCTCAAAACAATATAAGTTACTCTTCTATCCTCGGTACCCTTCTCCTTCTTATATGTAATCCAAACTCCTAATCCTTACTTAATATATTTTTATTATTATAATCTTTTATCCCATCTGATTTTTAAAAGTATGCATTATTTTTCTGTAAAAATATTCTGTATCGCTTACTTTAAATACTGTATTTGTTTCTTCTTCTATTACCCAGTAAACGCCATTCCCCAGCCTTTTATATCTACATCCTTTAATTTCAAAGTCGTATACATAGGATTTAGGCTTTATATCATCGTTACCAGGGCACCACACTGAAGCACCCATGCTGTCAATAGTTTTTCTGATTTTTATGTAATCTTCATAATTACAGGATAGCCTGTACAATTCATCTATACAAACAATATCCCCCTCTTTAAGCTCATTTAACATTTTCTGCAATACGGGACGGTTCATATCATCATTTCTGTTTTCATCAGTATAAACTAATTCACATTCTAACTCTCCTGCATCTTCTAGAAATTCTACTTGGTTTTGTATATTCTTATTATTTACATTTTCATTTATATCTCTTGCGTATCCAATTATTCTACCCATTTTATATTCTCCTAATATTTGTTTTTGAATAATACATTCGTTATCTCATTCTTCACTTAGGCACATTCAAATAAATAACTAGTCAGTATGCTAGTATATTTTACTTACTATTTATTTTCATATGCCTTAAATAAATATATAAAATTCTTCACATCTACACTTTTAGATACTTAATATTTTATCATCATTTTTTAAAGCTTCAAGGTTTGATTTTAAATATTATGGTGGTAATTGTGTCCATGTACCCCTATTTGTGTGAATATAGCATGAATATAAGAATATCATCAATATTAGTACTGTAAAATGAAACAAAACTGTTATTATCTTACTAAATACTACTTTTCATTTTGATAATCATATACCATTTTGGATATATGAGCAATTACTTCATCAGCATTAGAAACTCCTTTTGTATATATTGATATTACATAAGGTTTATTTGCATATACTATACCCGCATCATTTACATAGTCACTATAATTCCCAATTTTATGTGCAACTATTTTAGTATCTATATACTTATCAAGTCTATCGTGAAAATCCGTATTTTTCATTATATCTATTATATGAGAGTAATAGGCATTATTATCTTTATTCCTATATAGCTGTGTTAATATAGTTGTTTCCTGTGCTGCTGTGATATAATTATTAGAATGATCTGTTGTGTATCCCAATTTTTTATCTACTAAAGTTCTAAAATTTTCATATCCAATTCTTCTCATAAGCATGTTAGTAGCTATGTTGTCTGAATGTATTATAGAGTAGTCAGATAAGGTGGTTACAGCATAGGGTTTTGACATATCCGTGTCTTGAAGAATACCTGTTCCTCCCTCATAGTCTCCACTTGTAAAAGTAAGCTGTTCATTTTCACTAGCTTGTCCACTTTTAAACATATCTGCTAAAACCATATTTAACTGTACCTTCACTGTGCTTGCTGCCAAAAATGTTTTATCAGAATTTATATTTATTTGCTCTCCAGAAGTTATATCATAATAACTTAGACCTATATTATTGATATTATTTCCCAGGTAACTTTTTATGTCATTCTCCAACTTATCTTTTTTAGCCTTTAACTGTTCTTCCTTTACCTTCTCTTCTTTGATAATTTCAAGCTGTTTCTCATCTTTGTTGTCATTATTGTCTGCTTGACTATTTACAACTTGAACTTTTGACTTGTCATTCTGTGATTTGTTATCAGAAGACTCACTTTTAGTAATATCAATTTTTGTATAGTCAGAATTAGCTGAAACTTTCTGCTGAAATACAATTCCAATTCCTAATATTATAAATAAAACAATACTTAATTTTAAAAATTTCATGTTACATACCTCCACAAATAAGTTGTCTATTCTTTTCTCAATTTTAATATTTTATATCAGCAATTTTTTATATAATGATTTTATTATCATCTATAGTATAAATTTGATTTGCCGTATAAATATCAAGAAAATATGTGAAGAATATGTAACTGAATTAAAAAGCATTTATTTTTCCAATTATCTCTGTATTCCAATTGGAAAAATTTACACCCCTGGGGTGAAAATTTTTCCATTAAAAAAGTCCTATCAGGTTTATTGAATTTCAATAAACTTGATAGGGAAAAATTCCACCATTGGTGTGAATTATGTACTTAGGTCACTTTACGATTAACAAGTACTATACTTGAAATAACCAAAACAAATCCTATTATTAAATTAATATTTATTCTCTCATTTAAGAAAAAAATACTACAAAGGATAGAAATAAGTGGGATCAAAAACGTATATGAGCCTACCTTACTAACATCACCTGCACTAATTAGCTTAAAGTATACCAACCACCCCATTGCAATAACAAAGAGAGCCAAAAATAAAGTGTCATAAATAAAGGCTGGATTCCAAATGATACTTGACCAGCTTTCAAAGCTTCCTCCAACTACCAGCATAATTATTCCACCAATTGTAAGCTGCATAGCTGTCAAGCAAATAGAATCAACTTTTTCCCATGATTTTTTGATATATATAGTTCCAAATGCCCAACTAAATGCTGTGGCAAAAGCCAATAAAACACCAACTATTGAAGCTCCTTGCAGAATTCCATTACTGCTCATAACGGCAACTCCTGCGAACCCAATCAACAAACCTACTACTTTTAAAGTATGCATTTTTTCCCCAAGCCATAACCAAGAAAAAATACTCAATAAAACTGGCTGAAGAAACACAATTGCCGAAAATAATCCGGATGGCATATAATGCAGCCCAACACTTTGTAACCCGTAAAATAAAACAACATTTAAAATTGATGACGTAACATAAATCGGCCATAATTCTTTGAATTTAAACATATTAACTCTGTTTAATGCAAAAATCATTAATATTAATCCACCACCTAAAGTACGCAAACCTGCAAATAACAATGGTGGTGAAAAAGATAATGCATATTTGCTTAATGGCCAGTTAATTCCCCATACAAATACCAAGAATAATAAATATATGCCCATTTTTTTGCGAGAAATTTTATCCATTTGTATAATCCTCCTATATGTCTCTTGTTCTTCGTGTTAAATTTTAAAATAAATAGCTCCACTATAATATGTATTATTAACTTGGTCCTTGGTTGTGTTCCATATTAATAGTAAGGCACATTCAAATAAATAACTAGTCAGTATGCTAGTATATTTGACTTACTATTTATTTTCATATGCCTAAGTTTTCTTGTTCTATTTTAGATAACTAGTATGCTGCAGTTACTTTGGCCTGATTACACAGATTCCCTACTTTTAACTGTTAACCTAGCTTTTTTATTGTAAACATCGTGTTTAGCAGTACCCAATTTTGAGGAAATGGCTTTCCCAAAACCCAGTATCCTATTCCCTTAAGATGATATCTTTTAACCGCATTAAATTTGACTTCTATACTCCTGGCATCTTCAAACCAAACTACATGCTGCAATCTATTTTCATCTACATAATTATAAAAAGGTGATTGAGCAACAACATCATATTTTATCCTTGCTCCATACTTTTCTGCCATATTAACTGCTTCCTTACAACCAATAGCTCTAGCATATTTTCCACCTGGAACATATGGAAGCATCCAATCATATCCATAAAGAGGGATACCCATAATTATTTTATTTCTAGGTATTACAGTTACAGCATAATCTAATACCTTTAAAACCTGATTTATTGGGGCAACTGCCATAGGTTTACCTCCAGCCCATCCCCATTCATATGTCATAATAAATGTAAAATCCACCAATTCACCCTGTACAATATAATCATATGCTTCATATACCGTTCCTGGTTTACTAGCTGATGCTTTAGGTGGCAATGCTGTTGTAACTGTATAGTTTTGTTCATGTAGTCTTCTCACAATTTCTTTTAGAAAATTATTATAATTCTCCCTGTTATCAGGTGCTATATCTTCAAAATCAATAAAAACTCCTGTATATCCCTTTGCTTTTAAAATATTAATTACATCATTTATCAAAGTATTCTGTAATGATTTACTGTTTAATATTTTACCAATTAATTCTCTGCTGAACACACCTTCTGAAGTGTTGTCTATACAAAGTAATGGTGCTATTCCGCAATTCTTAGCTTCTCTAATTATGACTTCATCATTTAATGGTGTTAATGTTCCATCTTCTTGTACATGATAACTAAATGGCGTTATATAAGTAAGGTATGGACAAGTTTCATTAATAATAGCAGTTTCCATTTCGGATGTTGAAGGTATAATAAAGGCATTGACTTCAATTTGCTCATATCCTTTTAAATTTTCTGGAATTTTAATAACCATTCCTGGATAAAGCATTGACGGATTTGTAATATTGTTTAAGGATATTATACTATTAACTGAGACATTAAATTTTGAAGCAATATTCCATATTGAATCTCCAGGTTTAACCGTATAATTTACTCCAGTGGTAGGTACCAGAAGAGCTTCACCGCTAACTAAATATTTTCTATGTTCAAGTCCATTAATTTTAATAATATCGTTATAGTTAGCTCCATATCTTCTGGCAATAGACCAAAGTGAATCTCCAGGCTTCACTACATAAATTAACAAAGCGTACACCTCTATAAATTTACTATTCTATACAATGTATGTTGACTTTATAGTAATTGTACCCTGCTAAGATTGATGGTATATTTACAACTGTTTTTTATTGCATCTTTTCTTGCTATATAAGGCATGTTCAAATAACTAGTCAGTATACTAGTCTATTATGAATCATACTACGTTAACAGAACCCTCTGATAGCACCCCTATCATCAGAACCTGTTTCCTTGTATGATTCAAAATATACGTCATATCTTTCACTTGTTATTTATTTTCATATGCCTAATGCTACCTAAAAACTTCACCTATAATATCATCTTTTAAATTTTGTACTTTTAAAATTTTACCAGCACTAGAGCTATATAAAATAATACTATAATCACAAAATCCTCTCCTATGTTGAAAATAACTACATGATACCGTCACGGACTGAACTGCTGTCATTTTTAATATAGATTTTGTTTTATTAAAACCATGATAACCCATATAAACTAAATTTCTATCCATTCCAAAGGCAGTATTTTTAAACTCCAAATATCCAATAACAAACAAAAATAATAGTATTATTAAAGTAAACAATACAAATTCAGATTTTATAAAAAAACAAATAGCAGCTATAATAGCCCAAAGAATAAATTTTTTATAAAAGAATCTAAAACATGCATTTTTCCGTGGCTTATTAATGCTTCCACTATATTTAAATTCACCTAGTAAGTTTTCAATAATTTCATCTTTTAAAGAACTACTACACATTGGATACAATATAGCTTTTTCACCTTTTTCGTCCCCATAGCCTATATTTTCAATTTCCATAGTGAAAAATCCAAAACATTGCATTAGAATTGTCTGTTTTATGTGAATCCCTTTTACTTTTTCTTTATCAAAGCTATAACTTTTTTTATTTATAGCTCCATAATTTATGCAAATCTTTTTCTTATCAACCCACATCTTGAAATCATAATACTTAAGAAAATTATATATTATAGATAGGCAAAAACTTATAAATACAAAAACCAATACTATAGCTGTTATTACATATATGATATGATAAATACTACCTTTTTGTAATCCCTTTGCATATTGCGAAAGATTTATCTTAATAAATCTTTTTAAGTATTCATCAAAAAATTGCTGTGCAATAAATATCATTCCGATTCCCTTAAATATTGAATTTGAAATAAGTGAATATATAATGAGTCCCTTTGGTTTCATAGTATAAATTTTATCCTGTTGATTTATACTACTACCTGTTTCTTTTTTTAATAAAATATCTCTAAGTTCTTCTGATCTTTCCTTACTTAAAGTAAATTTTAATTCACTCCCTCTATTCTTTATATCTCCAGTATCTATTTTAATAGTGGCTATCTTAAAAATTCTTTCTAAAAATCTCTGAGAAATATCTACTGTATTAATTCTCTCAAATGGAATTTCAATCTTTTTTATATTAATGATTCCCTGTTCATGATATATAGAATTCTCTTTTATTATAAAAAAATTTTTTCTCCATGATAAAAATTTATGTAAAATAACTAATATAATCAATACAGCCGCTATAATTACAGATTCCATAAATCCTATTTTATTTATTAAAAAACTCATTGCAATGACAATACCTATAAATCCCTTAACCAACTCTCCCAAATCATAGAACAATTTTAAAAAATGATTTCTCTCTATCCTATTCATTTTCATCTCCTACTTGTATAATTCTTTTAAGATTTTCTGTAATCTTTTCCGCTTCCTTAAGAGTTATTGCAGGTATGCCATGACAGCCACCTGCAGTTATGATATTTACAGAGGTTATTCCATAAATTCTTTGAATTGGCCCTTGCTCTATCTTTAAATTTTGGATTCTTGAAATAGAAATTATTATTCTTTTTCTTATTATAATACCCTTTATCAATTCAATTTTATCTTCAAATATGCCATACCGCCACTGCTTGTACTCTAAAAATGGCCATATAAAACTAAGCAAAATTGAAATTAGAATTATAATTAATGCCAGTATATGAATTGCATATTTTAGCACAATTATATTGTGGAATTTTGGTATAACAAATATATACATCCCTACAATATATACAGCAATAATTATAATACTTGCTATAAATCTTCCAATAATCCATGTTTTTATAGCATTTTTATTAATATTTTCATACATTTTAGATTTGTCTTGATTACTCATATTTCCCTCCAATACATAATTTATTCATATTCATTAATTATAACAAAGTTTTTCAAGATTTTGCATTTAAAATCTATTGGCTGTGCATAAATTTTATTTGACTTTGTTTTAGATACTAAAAATATTCCAAAGAAGACGAAAATTTTAAGATGAGATGGCAAAAAAACTTTCTGAAAATTGGTTTAAATATAGATAACGTGGCCGCAGTACCTGACTTTCAGTTCTTCTATAAAATTGATATTATCAATAATCACTATTTTTCCTCCTCTAAAAAGCTTCTCATAAATTAATACGAATGGATTATGGTATTTCTGACATGATTTTATTTAACATTTGAAATCTATAGTAAATAAATGAGGCCGTTATCAAAAAGAATAAATATTTGTTCCTTTTGACAACGGTCCCTTTAATTAAGACTAATTTACTAGATTATATTAATGTAATAACTATACATATTGCAATCCTTTAAAAAGCTGTGACACAAAAACACCGTAAAATTTACTAAATAATACGGTATATTTATAAAATGTTAGATTGTTAATATTTATAATTGTTGACTAAGATTATTGTGTACAATATTTCATTTATCATTATTATGTAAATTTATCTTACAAATAGATTCACTAATCCAATAATCACTAATATAGGTCCCCAGTATTCCATTTTTATAAAGAATAACTTATGTGTTTTGCTTAATCGAACTTCCTTGCCAGTTTGTTTATCAATATAAACTTTATCATTTGGTTTATTTAAGTATTTTCCTAAAAACCAACATATAACACCTGTTAAAATTAGTACAACTGTAAGCGGCCAACTATTTTGTTGGTAATATTCGTTATTTCCTGTTATATACCTACATAATAACTCTCCAATAAAAGAATTAATAAATAAAATTATTGCAACCAAAAAACCCCATCCAGACCATATAATCATTTTTTACCCCCCTATAAAGTTATCATATATTTAATTTCATTATCTTTTATATATTTTAATTCTTCTTCAATCATATTCTTAGTACAAGTCCTATCAATGTAATGAATATTCCAGAAATAATGCCAATATCAACCCATGGAACACATTTATCATATATAGTCTTTTTTACTATAGTTAATATTCTCCCTACTATAACAAAAGTAATTGCTACACCAACAAATACTTTGCTATGAAATGAATCGAAGCTCTTTCCTGTAACAAACACTATTGACATAGGAATAAAAATCATCAGTGCAGCAATTATATATAATATCAAATTCAATCTATTATTTTTCATGTTCACTTCCTCCTCTTAAAAACAATATTCTCAGCATCTCACTATGTTAAATTTTAACTTTTAATAGGCCATACGCTGCATTTAACAATGGATTTACATCATTAATATCGAATATGTCTATATTTCCTACAACTTTATCAAAGCATTCATTTCCAAGATTTAATTCTATGTTGAAGCAAAACTTTATTATTTGTTTTATCATAAAGCATTCACATATTTATCAATTATAATTTACCCATTAGATAAAAGTGCTCTCCTTAAATACCACATTATTCTTTAGCAATTTCTTCATGTAGAATTATAGGAAATAACTCCCACAATTCTTCCAGCGTCATTTCTGATAATTCTTTTTCCATATATACCTCCACTCAAGAAAATACAAATAATTTTTACTCTGACATATATGCAAATTGTTCATAGTACATTCTTAGATAAATTGGAATTTGTATGTTACTTAAAAATAAACTATGCATTTTCATACATATCATAAACTACATATCCTGAAATTCCTTCAAGCGAACCAGAATATGTTTCTTGATACATCATACATTCAGGAACCTGCATAGGCCATCCACTTGTTGGATAAATATTGTACTTTGATGATGTTATAAAACCAAGTGTATTATAAAATGCAGGGTTACCTTCAACTTGAATTCCCTTATAACCCTTCTCTTTTACTTTTTCAATTCCTAATTTAATCATAGTGGAACCCACATTTTGCCTAAAATAATCTGCATGAACAGAAACTGGCGCAAGCATTACTGTTTCCGTATTTTTGATACTTTTATCATAATCCGCCATTTTTGCATTTGTTGATAGTGGAAAATGTGAAAACATAAAATGTCCAACTATCTTTCCATTAATTTCAGCCACTAGTGACAACTCCGAAATATAGTATTGACCAACACGTATTTCTTTAATTAATGCTACAACATCTGTACCATCTGAGTAATCTGTTCCTTCAGTAAATGAGCGAATCACTAGTTTATTTATTTCTTCAAAATCTTTCTCATTTTCTGTTCTTATAGTTATATCTTTTCTCATAACTATTATTTCTCCTTATAATATCTAGTGTACAAGGTACTGTAAGCCCCTCGTCATGACTATTTATACATAGACTACTTATAACACCCAAACCTTAAATTAGACTTTATCAATTTATTTCTAAAGTCTATAATCCTCGTGCATAAAGAATACCTTTCTTAATTGCTTCTGCTAATCCCTTCGGATTTTCCCAAGCCATAGAATGTCCTGCTGATTTTACAATTTCAATATTTATCATGTGTCTCTCCAACTCAATTTTATCATCATCCGGCAAAGATTTTTCACCAAAAATGAACGTCCTTTTACATTGCAATGAATATAATATTTCACGCCATGATGGCTCTGAGCCAGCAATAGCTGACTTTGAAATTCTATTAATTGCTGTAGAAGAACAAACTGATAATGTGGCTACCCACATAGAATTTACACTAGAATTTTCATTAACAATTTCATCAAATATTCCATTTACAAAATCTTCTTCTTGATAGGTTCCAAATTCATAACTTGATGAACCTTGACTACTTTTATCTAAATTAGCTTCACTTAGAATAATTGTTTCTATATTCTCTCTACATTTATTAGCAAGTTCAAGTGCAACAGCTCCACCTAAACTATGTGCAAAAATAATAAACTTATCAAGCTTTAGGTCTTGTACAAAATTATACAAATAGTTTGCATGTTCTTTTACAGTATATAAATAATTGTCTGGTTTATCACTAAATCCACTACCAATCAAGTCTATTAATATTCGTCTGTGATTTATTAAATCAGTTTGTGCTGCTACTTCAGGATAATCAAATGAACCAGCACAGCCTAAGCCATGAATAAATAGTATTGGTGTATCTTTACCAGGTAAATCATGATACCTCATCTTATTGTTTATGTTATCTACTATGTATTCTTTCATATATGACATCTCCTTTGCAAATTTACTATTTGTAACATTTGACCTTAAATTTCGAATTTATTTTTCAAATCGCTTATGTCCCCACCAGTCTGGCATAAGTTCTTTTAATTTCACCGTTTGACGCTTCTGATAATTAGTAAGAATTTCAATTTCACCACTCTCTTTATCTAACTCCATTAGAAGTTCCCTGCATGCACCACATGGTGAACCTACTGTGCCGTCTGGAACAATACATACTAATTTAGATATTTTATGCTCCCCATTTGTAAACATATTAAAGATTGCATTTCGTTCTGCACAAATTCCTAAACTACAAGGTGCATCAATACATACTCCTGTGTAAATATTACCTTTTTCACTTAAAATAGCTGCGGCAACTTGTCCCCCAGCAATAAATGGTGAAACTTCTCTATCATTTTGAACCTCTTTCGCCTTTTCATATAATTTTTCCCATATATCCATATTCTTATCATCCTTTCAAATTCTGCTTCTTTTGTACTCAACATAATAACATAATATCTCATCTCATTACTAATTTTATTATTTTAAAAAAATAAAATCTTAATAAAATTACTCATACCAAAATCTCTTTCATCTTCAATTCCTTTAAGATAAGGGAAATCGTCTACTGTACTTTGTCTATTTAAGTCGATAAATACCATATAACTAATTATATCTCCGTAATATCCTTTTCTTAAAAGAAACAGTTTTAAATCTTTTAATTTAATTCAATTCTAAGCATGTCATTATAGAAAAACATATAACTTCAAATAAATGAAAATTAGATTATATCTTTAATACGAAGCTAGTCTTTTTTCTAATGTTTCCGTATGAAGCTCAAATGGATTATTATCATGATCATAAAAATAAATTGAATAGCCTTACCCATCTACTCTTTTTCTAGGTGGCTTTAATTCTAAATTTAAAGTTTTAATTTTATCCAAATAACTATTTTTCCTCCTACTGGATTTACATGAATATTAAATAGCCTATTGGCATTTACTTTTCAGTACATGACACAGATTCTACCATCACCCTAAAAAGTTCAACTTTTTGTGTCTAATATATTGACATAAGTCCAAAAATTTTTCTTTAATTCTAAAAGTGCTTCTAAATCATTTAAAAATTGAAAAAGCATTGCTCTATTTTCAAATTCATCTCTTGTCTTAGGAAGTTCCTGAGTCTTAAACATATATATAATTTCATTTAATTCCTTTAAAAGTTCTTCAGCAGTATTATATTCCCCGAAATTTAATGCAATCTTTTCAGTAAAAGCTGCTACAACTTCAGTCTGCTCTAAGTTTAGGTAAAACTTAATAAAATGGCTTCTCATATATTTTAATATTTCATATTGTAAAGTTCTCATTTCCATATAGTTAACATAATATTTTACATCATTAATAATATAATTGTTTAAATGTCTATATGCTCTATCTTTTCCTTCTTCCAATATTGCTTTTAGTTCATTAAAAAGCCTTTCTTCTTCAATATGTACCGATTGCTTTCTTAGAGCTTCTGCCATATGAAATAAAATTATACGCATATGTTCTTCAATATTTTTTTGAGTTTCTTTAATTTCATTTTCTATTTTAGGCATATATATATTTAAAATTATTCCGATTCCTGCACCTACAGTCATAAGTAAAAGTTCATTTTTTATCCAAAACATAGATGATGACTTCTCAGCTAATAAATGCGTAACTAAAACTGAGCTTACAACAATTCCATCAGTAATCTTTAAAAATACAGTAAGTGGGATAAAAATAATTAAGTATATCCCAAATACAACAGGGTTATATCCAAATATTAAAAATAATATACTTGATATTAGTAACGCTAGAATAGTAGACTCAATCCTTTGGAATGCTAGCTTTATAGACGTTTTTTTAGTATTTTGAATGCTTAAAATGGTTATAATTCCAGCTGCTGCTGCATATTTTAAACCTAAATATTCAGCAATAATTATAGCAAGTGCTGAACCTATTGCTGTTTTTAATATTCTAAATCCAACAATTCTTTTCATATAATCACCCATCTTTCTTCTTTATATATATAGATATTCAAGTCCATAAAGGTGTAATGCAACAATTAATGTAAAAAACATCCATATGATAATATTTAAGTCTAAATATTATCACAATTTAATTGTAATTTAAATTTTATATCAATTTTAATTGCCTTATACTGTGTTCATTCCAAATTCCAAACCCTTCTGAATACCTTTCCTCTAAAAACATAGGTAATCTTTCTTCAAGTCCTTCTGATAGATTAAGTTTTAGAAGATCATCTTTATTCACCCAAAACACATTGCCTTCATGTGTTCTTTCTAATAACTCTCCACTAAATACTTCTGTTTTGTAATTAAATACAAAATATCTATCCCCAGTTTCATCATTATACCAGTGAATAATTCCACATGGTTTTAAATCTGATATAGTTAAACCTGTTTCTTCTTTTATTTCTCTAATTGTTGACTCTACTATACTTTCTCCAGCTTCTATATGTCCCCCTGGAAATGAAATTCCTTTCCATGATTTAATTCTATCTTGAACTAAAACTTTATTATTTGTTTTATCGTAAATCATACACATATTTGTCAATTCTACCTTAGGCATTGTTATTATTCCTCCTCACAAAATATAAATATTATTTGGATTTTCTTACAACGTTACAAATTCAGGATAAATATTTATATATTTAAACTTTAATAAATCTCCCCATAAAAATTCTATAATCTATAGTTAAAGATTATTTTTAATAATATTAGGCACAAATGCTTTTAAATAATCATCAATCCACTTCCTAACTTCTATTTCAACTTCTGTAAAATTCAAATCATCCACATTTTATTCTAAAAATTAGGAAGTTTACTCATGTAACGCAGTGCACTAACATATCTGAAAAAACGAGAAGTGCGTTTTTCAATATCATTTTCTGTAATACCTCTGAAAGCTATAACCCTATGTATTAGATTACTCCCATCCGTAGATTCTACATATTCCATAGTTTCCTCAAAAAAGAAGCAAATTTCCTGATGTATTATTCTAATTTTTTTATTACGTATTCTATCATTGACTTTTGATTTTCTTTCTTCTATATGAAGAATCTTTTCTGCATTCTTCTCATAAATTTGTTTATAAAAAGCCTCATTTCGCTCAGTATGGGGTAGATAATATCCATGTATTATAAGGCCAAATTTTTCAGGAAATAAGTTTTTTAGTTCCTCTTCCATAGCATCATTTTCCTTTTTCCAGTTTTCCATTTCTTCGTAAGTCATATTAAATGAAAATTTTTGTGGTTGATGCTCTAATTTATCTTGAAAATTATTCCTAATAAAATTCTTTTGAAATTTTTTTAGCCTTCTATCATCTGTCTCAAAAGCTAAGGCATCGCAATGTTCTAGGAAATAATTTATAGTTTCCTTAAAAGTATGCTGACAGACTTTTATCTGTTTAACACAATTTTCTATCCATTTATTATAATTTTCTCTTTGTCTATCTTCAGATACTAACATCATTCTTCCAATAGAAATTGATCCATTATTATTTTTAATATTTACACTTCCATTTTCATTTCTTTTCACTGACATAGTACTCCCTCTCTTATTTATATGTTATCAACTCCCTATATAAAATAATTACATAAGATTTTTAACACCTAAATTTATAAAAATAAACACTATCTTCACTCAAACTCTTATTAGATAACATCCTACTAATATTTACAATAATATACTCTTATTTTACCATATATTACTTATGTTATAATTATTTAGAGCTAATAATTATATTATTTCATAATTAAAAATTTTATCAAAGTATCATCTTCACAGAGTTTTTCATCCTATTATTGGAGAAGCTCTAGCTAATATATACAAGATTGTTAGGTTTTCTACATAACTTAAGATAGTTTCCCTCTTTTAAATAATAATAATAATAAGTGTCATAATAATTTTATCTTCATACTATATATATTGCCATAGTACGAAGGAGGTAAATTATATGTCTAGTTGTAAAAGAAATCAAACCCATGATCATGAATTTTTGGGTAGCACTATGCTGGCTGAATTAGAAGAAGATCCTCATAATCATAGATTTGCAGGAGTATCTGGTCCAGCAATTCAAGTTACAGGTGGTCATGTTCACAAAATTAAAGCAAGAACAGACTTTTATGAAAATCATTATCATGAAATTGTGGCAACTTCCGGGCTTCCAATAGACGTTGGAAATGGAAGACACGTTCATTTTGTAGAAGCAGAAACAACAGAAGATGATGATCATTCTCACAATTTAATTTTTGCTACACTGATTGAAAATCCTATTTCAGACGAGGATTAATCTTAAAAGTAGAACTGCATAAATATTTCAGCAGTTCTGCTATTATATTTTATCACCAAAATTTATTAATAATATTACTTCGAATCTAAAAAACACCAGTATTTCTACCAGTGTCGAGTAAAGTTTATTTTTCATGTCTATTGCTTTAAGTATGAATTAAAAAAATTTAAAGTTTATTTTACGTCGTATTACCTAGGAATTTTACTTTCACAAGGTACTCCTGTCTGACATTTTCCACAACCATATCTTGGCTTATGTTTTTCAGCTGTTTTGTCTATAAAATTAGAACATATAATGTGATTTTTCCCCTTATCTATGGATATTGCATTGACGGGACAATTTTTTGCACATGCACCGCACATAGAACAGTATTCATAAATGTCTTCATATTCTCTTTTGTCAGGAGGCAAATATAGATCTGTGATGATACTACCAAATCTTCCGGCAACCCCTTTTTTAGTTATAAGGCCTTTAGAGAGTCCAAACGTTCCAAGTCCACATACAAAGGCAACATGTCTTTCGGACCAATTACTCGTAAAGGATACATCGGGGTGCAAAGAAGTGTTATTAAATCCTTCTTTAGCCCAGAACCTTTCATCCAAAGATGGTATAATGCTATTATATCCGGCATTCATCAATTTTGCCGTCAAATGCTGACACAACTTTTTTAAGAAAGCTTGCCCTTCAATACGTCCGTGCAGCCACTCCTCAGAAGGCCATGACATATCCCTTCTGTTACCAATCTTCACCTCTTTAGTAAATGGCAAAAAAAATGAGATAACTGTTTTTGAATGTGGTAACCATTCTTCTGGTATCAAGAAGTGTTTTCCTATTGCAGAAGGATTTCTTAATAATTTGAAGTACTCATCATCTGAAGATCCAAAAGCAAAAATTGGATTCTCAAAAATCTTCATTCCTACAACATTCTCTGAAAGTGCAACTTGTTTTTTTATAATATTGTCTTCTGAGTTTTGCACAAAATATGATGCACTTTTTATTAAGTCATGCTTATTCATATTGTTCCCCCCTAATCATATAGATTAATAAAAATCATACTCTTAAGTATTTACTTATTAGATATAGTTAAGATTTACTACAAAACTCATGCTAACAGTTAAAAGTGCCAACACATTAAATCTTAGGCAAATTAAGGCGTGTGAAAATAAATAACAAGTCAAAGATGCGACGTATATTTTGAATTATACAAGGAAACAGGTTCTGATGATAGTGGTGCTATCAGAAGGTTCTGTTAACGTAGTATAATTCAAAATATACTAGTATACTGACTAGTTATTTATTTGAAGATGCCTAAGCTAATAATAGCTAAAAATAGCTACTATAATTTACAATTAATTCCGCCTTCATTTGTTATAATATCATAGGCTTTACCATTAGTAAAATTGATAATTCAAATTATATTATTCGAAAAAATCGATTTATATAGTTTAATATTTTAACTTGGACATGTGAAAATAAATAGTAAGTCAAAGATGCAACGAATATTTTGAATTGAGCAAGGAAGCAGGTTCCGAAGATAGTTTGGCTATCTGAGGGTTCTGCTGACGCAGTAGGATTGAAGCAAGTTCTTAATTCAGTTGGGGATTCTTTTACCCCATCTAAATTTTAGAACTGCAAATGCATGACTTACTTGGCGTTGAACTCCCACTTGAAGAAAAGCGATTCACACAGTGCGTGGGAGACTTACGCCAAGTTAGTCAGGTCAAAATAGGCTAGCATACTGACTAGTTATTTATTTGAATATGCCTTACACTACTAAATAGAATTGATCAAATTTTAGTTTTTTGTATCATTGCGATGAACTCTTTTAAGGCCGAAGAAATCCATTTGTCTTTATGACAAATAACTTGTGTCATAATATCGAAATCCGGACCACGCCAGCAAAGTTCTATTAATTTATTACTTTCCACTTCATCAACAACTGCAAATCGTGGTAAAAGTGCTATACCAAAACCAGAAATGACAAGCTGCTTAATCGTTTCAACATTGCTGGTATCAAGTGTTAATTTAGGAATTACATTTGCATCTTTTAAAGATTTTTCAAAAAGATTTCGACATATACAATCACGTCCTGTAAGTATCAACGAATATTGAGACACATCTTTTGGATAGACACTATGTTCTCTTATTAAAGGATGATTAGGCGCAGCAATTAATGATACCGGCTCTTGTTGCTGGAATTTTACATTAAATTCAGGAAGGGATATTTTTTGATCTAGCAAAATTGCCACATCAATTTGGTTTTCTCGTAATAAGGACTGTAACTCGCAGGAAGTAGCAATTTTTAAGATAATTTCTACATCTGGGTAACATTTATTATATTCTTTTAAAAGTTTAGGTATTTTTATAGCACAGATAGATTCTGTCACCCCTATAGTAAGAGTACCCTTAGGAATATCTGAAGAAGACACTGCACCTTTAGCATTTTCCCAAATATTGAGTACTTGTTTAGCATACAAGAGTAAATTTTCTCCTTCAGAAGTAAGCGATATATTCTTACCAAATCTTTCAAATAAACGGATACCTAACTCCTTCTCCAATAATTGAATCTGAGAAGTAATAGATGACTGTGCATATCCCAACTGGTTTGCTGTTTTAGTAAAGCTATTCAATCTTGCAACTGTTACAAATGTTTTTAGTTGTCTTATATCCATATTGTTCATCCTTTACTATCGAGATCATCGATTATAATAATATAAATTCATTTATTATACTAATTAATATATCTATGGTATCACAGCATTAGGTAAAAATCCACATTCATTAGTATTACTGATTTTGCTTTATAATAATTTACTAGTTTAGTATAAAGCACCAAATATATCACATGATTATGTACTACTTGATTTAAATTCTTTTATAATAAAAAATAAGTAAAAAAAGACACCCGTATTTCTACCAGTGCCTTTCCTTATATTATATATACACTAAAAGGGAGTAATTCTTATATTTATATAATATCTAAGCTTTGTTACAGTCTCTTTTCAATAATATGTCTATTACTTTAAGTATAGATTAACAAATTTTAAATATCAAGTAACCCATTTTTATGACTTTACATATTCTATTTATGTAGTAAATTTTATGGAGGTAGTTATGTTCTACAGAACCTATAGTGAAAACTCTAACTCAAACAATGATTTAAACAGCAATGAGAATTTTGATAATAGTGCTAATCCTTCTATCAATACTAATCCAACTTATTACGACAATAGAAAGTCTTCTAAATCACCACATACATTTTATTGCCCTATAATGCACTCTAACCCATATATATCTCAACCACTGTACCGTCAGGATTATGATTATGATGACGACTATGATGATTATGACGACGATTACGATGATGGATATGATGATGGATATAGCGATGCTTATGACGATGGATACGATGATGACTCAGATGATCCACCTTACCCTCGCCGTCGTAGAAGAAGACGTAGAAGAAGACGTAGAAGACGCAGACCTTATCCTATACATTATAGACCTTGGTGGATGTATTAAACAAAAATTAAAAAAGGGACACTACATTAGTAGGAGCTGAATAATTATTTTACTCAGCTCCTATATAATAAAGTAATTATATTTCTGCAATAATTTTACCCATCTCACTTGTATCATACCCGCCTACATGTCCAAACTCATTCTTAAATGCATCTGAGCGGATAATTTTCAGCAAGGTTTCAATCTCTGTGGTGTGAAGATCTTCTTTTCTAATAACCAAATCATATCTTTCTTTCTGAAGTGGTATGAATTCTATGTTATCCACCTGTCTTGCTATCTTCTCGTTACCTACTGCCACATCAGCCTTACCACTACTGACCGCACTGGCAACTGCTAGGTGTGATTGGGTTTCATTATTGTATCCTTTAACGGAGCTCCCATATATTCCTAGAAGTCTTAAATTTTCATCAAGCAGCACTCTTGAGCCAGCTCCTTGTTCCCTGTTAATCATGGTAATGTCATCTCGTCTAAAATCTTCCCAAGTTGTAATATCTTTTGGATTATCCTTCTGAACATATAGCCCTTGCATGCGGCAGGTCAAATGAATGACAATTGTTGGAATTCCAGGAAGGAGCCTTCTGACATAAGGGATATTATATGTACCAGTATCACTGTCCAATAAATGCGCCGATGCTACATTAACCTTATTCTTATAGAGGGATATTAAACTGTCGTAGCTTCCTATATAAGCTCTAAGTGCAGGAACACCATGAAGCCTCATATAGTTTGAAAGTACATCCAGAATCAAATCCTGCCCGCATATAATAAACCCATCAGTTTTCTTATCGCCTCCCGTAAGAGTGAAACCTGGCTCATTAGAAGGAGATATGCTCATAGCAGACTGACTGTCCCTTGAACGGGAAATATACTCCTTTACATCATCTTCTGTAAAGCGTACTTTCCTTCCAACCTTATAAGAACGTATTTCTCCTCTTTTAATTAAATCGTATATTGTGCTCTTGCTAACATGAAGCATCTCTGCAACTTCCTGTGTAGATAAAGCATTTTTTTCATTCATAGATGGCCTCCAATTTACCCTATATTGTAAAATCTATATTGATTTTCTGTGCGAATTGAGATATTATTAAACTTAAAAACTTATTTATATACATTTATATCTTATTTCATATTATATAGCATATTTTTCTATGTTACAAGTGTGAATTGATATGAATTGAGATATTAAATTTTAAATGGAGGAACATATAATGAACTTTTTCTATTTATTTTTGACACTAGCTATAGGAAGCATTTTCGGACTCACCGCAGCCAAAATGAAAATCCCAGGTGGTTTCATGGTTGGTGCCATTATAGGTGTAGCTGCACTTAATATTTTCTTTGGGACCACCTACGTACCAAAACATACTAAACTATTTGTACAAATAATAGCTGGAGCATTTATTGGATGCATCATGGAAAAAAGTGATCTAAAAAGGATTCCAAAAATAGTTCAGCCTACCATCATTATGCTGCTAGGATTTCTTGTGCTGAATCTGTCAGCAGGTTTACTTATACACCTGGTAAGCCCATTGGATCTTTTAACCTCACTTATGTCTGTTGTTCCGGGAGGCATTAGTGATACACCTATCATAGCCGCAGCCATGGGAGCAGATGCACCAAAGGTAGCTGTCATGCAGATGGTAAGGCAGATACTAGGTATAGGAGTATTTCCCGCTTTGATACTTGCTTATGATAATAGGAAGAAGACTGACCAGAAAGACAGTGAAAGGGAGGCCAATACTGAGAAACGTAAAAAGTCTAAAACAAAATCTTGGCAATCCTTTGTATGTACCCTTATCATTGCTGCAATTGCCGGCATATTAGGTACAATGACCAGCATTCCATCAGCTTCCTTTGCATTCCCTATTATTGCGGTACTTATCCTAAAGTTAGTTTTTGATTTTGCTTACATACCACGCTGGGCAAAAAAATGTGCTCAAGTTTTGAGCGGCTGTTATCTTGGAAGTATTATCGTATTGCATGACGTGTTGGAACTTAGGTACCTTCTGATTCCGCTAATAATCATTTTGCTTAGCTATATGGCAAACTGCTTATTTACAAGCATGATAATTAGAAAAACCTGTGGATTTACAAGAAAAGAGTCCATGCTCATAACAACTCCAGCCGGAGCTTCCGATATGGCACTAATTTCCGCTGACATGGGCGTTGAAAATACAGATGTAATAATCATGCAGGTACTACGTGCAGTTATTGTAATGACTTTCTTTCCACAGATTATCAATGTTGTAGTACATATTATTGGAAAATGATGATTAATCATAATATAAACATACTTAGGAGGAATTATTTATGACAACTAAAATAGCAATCAACGGATTTGGGCGTATAGGACGTCTTGCGTTCAGGCAGATATTTGATTCACCAGAATTCGAAGTAATTGCAGTAAATGATATAACCGAACCGGATATGCTGGCTTATCTGTTAAAATATGATACCACACAAGGTACATACTGTTATGCAGATTGCATTGAAGCCGGCAGTGACTATATCAAGATTAATGGAAAGAAAATAAATGTTTACAGCGAGATGGAGGCTGAAAACCTTCCCTGGAAACAACTTGGCATAGACGTTGTTGTTGACTGTTCAGCAGCATACCTTTCAAAAGAAAAGGCACAGAAACATATAAAAGCAGGTGCTAGAATGGTGCTACTTTCAGCTCCAGCAGGAGCAGACGTCCCTACCGTGGTATACGGCGTAAACCAACATATATTATTACCAAGCAACAATATAATATCAGCCGCATCATGTTCCACAAATGCCCTTGCTCCGGTTGTGAAGACTTTGAACGCTTATGCACCTATCCAAAGTGGTATCATGACGGTAGTTCATGGTTTTACAGCTACTCAGATGTTGGTGGATGGAGCACAGAAAAAAGGCAATTACAGGCGTTCACGTGCAGCATCCTCAAATATTGTACCTACAACTGCAGAGGCTGCAAAAGCAGTTGGTGTTGTAATTCCAGAATTAAATGGTAAACTTATTGGCTCTGCAGTAAGAGTACCTGTACCTATAGGCTGTTACATCACCTTCACTGCTGTTGTATACGGAAATGATATTTCAGCAGACACTGTTAATAAAGCTATGAGAGATGCGTCATCAGAATCCTTTGGCTATACGGAAGAAGAATATGTATCTTCTGATATTATTGGCAATACTTATGCTTCCATATTTGATGCAACGCAGACTCTAGTAAACCCTATTAATCCAGATGAATATCATGTAAGGGTATCTGCCTGGTTTGATAATGAAAACTCTTTTGTAAGCCAGATGGTGAGAACTCTTAAGTATGCAGTTACTCTAAGTTCAGCCAATTACTTACACCAAAATTCCCCTTCAATTTATGAATAAATTTCAGGTAAAGTGAAAAAATAAAATGTGAAGATTATTCTTATCTGTAAAAGGTATATTTTAAAATATAATGTTCAGTAATTTTTCAAATATATTCCCTAATCAGGATAGAAAGGATAGCATAGATATGTTAATGAAGGAACAAGTCCCACATGATAAAAGCCACACACTATCTCTATCACAAGAGGGATACCTGTTTATCAAAAACAGAATTGACCAGTACCATTCTAATCTATTTGAGGTACACTTGCTTGGACAAAAAGTAATTTGCATGAGCGGAGAAGAGGCATCAAGGGTATTTTACGATTCGGAACGGTTTCAACGAAACGGTGCGGCACCCAATCGAGTGCAAAAAACATTATTTGGCGTAAATGCTATCCAAACTATGGATGGTGAAGCACATATTCAACGAAAGCATCTTTTCATGTCTCTGATGACTCCAACACATGAAAAGCGACTTGCTGAGCTTACAATGGAGAAATGGCAAGCTTCTATTAATGAATGGAAAGGTGCTGAGAAGGTTGTACTTTTCGATGAAGCAAAGAATATTTTATGCTGGACAGCTTGCCATTGGGCTGGAGTTCCTTTATCAGAATCTGAAATAAGCCATCGTGCAGAGGATTTTAGTGCAATGGTTGATGCTTTTGGAGCAGTTGGACCCCGGCACTGGAAAGGAAGAATAGCAAGAACTAGAGCTGAAGAATGGATAAGAGGTGTCATAGAAGATGTTCGATCTGGTAAGCTAAATACTGAAAAGGATTCAGCACTCTATGCAATGGCATTTCACAGAGAACTCGATGGCAGACAGCTGGATACACAAATGGCTGCGGTAGAACTTATTAACATACTACGACCCATTGTTGCTATTTCAACCTTCATTACCTTTACAGCTCTAGCATTGCATAGGCATTCAGAGTGTAAAGAGAAGTTGCTGTCAGGTCACAGCAATGATCTTGAAATGTTCGTAGAGGAAGTTCGTCGCTACTACCCATTTACCCCTTTTCTAGGCGCAATTGTACGAAAGGATTTTATCTGGAATCAATGTGAATTCAAAGAGGGAACGCTCGTACTACTTGACATTTATGGTACGAATCACGACTCCCGAATATGGGAGAATCCTTATGAATTCCGACCAGAGCGTTTTAAAGAACGTAATATCAACTTATTTGATTTCATCCCCCAAGGTGGAGGTGATCCTGCCAAGAGCCATCGATGCCCAGGTGAAGGTATTACCGTGGAAATCATGAAAACCAGCTTAGATTTTCTTGTCAACAAGATTGAATTTGAAGTTCCGGATCAGGATTTAAGTTATAGTTTAACAAGAATACCAACACTGCCAAAAAGCGGATTTGTTATGAGTAATATTAGACGAAAATAAAGTGTCTTGATTATAACAACATACTTTACATTTAGTCTCTTTTTCTGTATTTGGTATGTATTTCAATAAGTTATATTTAATTAAGTTAATAAAATTAAATATACAAATTCTATTAAAAAGGCACTATCAACATTTATTGAAATTCAATAAACTTGATAGTGCCTTTTTATCATTATTTATACAACAGCATACTAACATCCTTGTATAATTTATCTAATATCCATCATTCTAATACATAATCAAAATCAAATTCTAAGCCTTTGCATTCTTTAATGCATCCTTAACCGCTGCCATTATTCCTTTACTTGAGAAGGTTGCTCCTGAAACTGAATCTACTTCTGTAGATTGCTTACTTATTATCTCTTTCGACACTGTGTTAAATGCATTATTATAGAAACTTTCTGTTTCATTATTAGATATTGTCTTTATATCAGTAATCTTTCCATCTTTTACGGTAACAGAAAGCTTAAGATTTGGCTCAAAACCATCCCCTGTACCCGTATAAACTCCATCTTTATATTTTACTTCACTAGAGTTAGTTGTTGAATTACTATTTTGTGATGTTCCACTATTGCTATCAGTAGCTGTGGTATTTCCACTACTAGTGTTATCAACTGGTTTAGTTTTAGTATTCTCTGTGCTTGTACTATTACTTCCTGAAGCCGTTCCCGTACTTGCGGAATTATCACTACTTGTACTCCCACTTCCAGTTTGATTTGCACTATTGGCGGTACTATTATTACTACTTTGATTACTGTTATTAGTTGAACTATTGGTTCCATTACTGCTATTGCTTGAAGTATTGTTACCAGCATTATTATCAGCTGTACTATTATTTGAATTATTACTAGCAGTTGTATTATCCTTTGAAGCTTCACTAATATTTGATGTAGTGTCACCTAAGTTTAAAGTTGAATCGTGTGATTTTCTAAGAGCATCATTCACCGCTCCAATTATTCCTTTACTTGAATAAGTAGCTCCTGATACTACATCCACATTGGCATTGTTTGTTTCAACAATCTTTTCAGGTATAGTTGGCCATGCCTTATCAAACCAATCTTTATCATCAATATTTGAAATCATGGCCACTTTTAATATTTTATTATCCTTCACTGTAACATTTACTTTAACAGGTCCTCTTAAGCCGTTTGCTTCTCCTTCATAGCTTCCATCTTTGTATGGTGCTTCTGCTGGAGCTGAAAGAGCAAGTTTTGAGTTTCTTAGTGCATCCTTAACTGCATTCATTATTCCATTAGTTGATCTTGTTGCTCCCGATACTGCATCCACATCTGCAGATTGCTTTGCAATCATTTGATCTGGTATAAGAGGCCATACCTTATTAACAAATCTTGGTGTTTCGTTATTATCCCCTAAGTCAATTTTTATTATCTTATTGTTTTTTATTATTACTTTTACATTAAGATTTTCTTTATAGCCATCTGCTTTACCAGTGTACACTCCATCTCTAAATGGTGCTACTACATCCTCTTTACTTGGATAAGTACTAGTTTCTCCAACAGATGCATCCGTTGCAAGAGCTGCTTTTACAGCATTGATTACACCGTTACTGGATTTTGTTGCTCCTGATACTGTATCAACGGTAGTTGACTGTGCTTTAATTATTGCCTCTGGTACTACTGGCCATGCTTTTTCAAAATAAGATGGTGTTTCTGATTGAGATATTATATCAATATTGCTCATTTTGCCATCTTTAACTGTAACCTTCAGATTAATACGATCTGTTTTATTATATCCTCTTCCAATTCCAGTGAAAGTACCATCCTTATAAACTGCATTTCCAAGAGCTTTATTTACTGCATCTTTAATTCCATTACTTGTTTCAGTTGCACCTGACACCACATCTACATCCGTAGATTGAGCTGCTATTATTTTATCACTCATTGGAGTCATAGCTTTTTTCATGTACTCTATGCCCTCTTTATAGGTTATAAGATTTATATCTGTAATTTTATTATCTTTTACTGTTACATCTACAGTAAGATTATTTTTATACCCTGTTCCTATTCCTGTATATCTTCCATCTTTGTATAGATGAGCTGCTGTAGTAACTGGCTTGTTATTATCTACTCCATCTAAATTCAAAGTTAAATCATGTGATTTTCTAAGAGCATCATTCACCGCTCCGATTATTCCCTTACTTGAATAAGTAGCTCCTGATACTACATCCACATTGGCATTGTTTGTTTCAACAATCTTTTCTGGTATAGTTGACCATGCCTTATCAAACCAATCTTTATCGTCAACATTTGAAATCATGTCCACTTTTAATATTTTATTATCCTTTACTGTAACATTTACTTTAACAGGTCCTCTTAAGCCGTTTGCTTCTCCTTCATAGCTTCCATCTTTATATGGTGCTTCTGCTGGAGCTGAAAGAGCAAGTTTTGAGTTCCTTAGTGCATCCTTAACTGCTACTATCAATCCATTAGTTGATCTTGTTGCTCCTGATACTGCATCTACATCAGCTGATTGTTTCTCTATCATTTGATTTGGTATAAGCGGCCATACATTTTGGAAGTATTCAGGTGTTTCTTCGTGTGGCTCTACCATTTCTATTTTAAGAATTTTGTTATTCTTTATTGTAACCTTAACAGATAACTGTCTGTGCCCTTTTCCTGTTCCTGTATAAACTCCATCTCTGAATGGTGCTACTACATCCTCTTTACTTGGATAAGTACTAGTTTCCCCTACAGACGTATCCGTTGCAAGAGCTGCTTTTACAGCATTGATCACACCGTTACTGGATTTTGTTGCTCCTGATACTGTATCAACGGTAGTTGACTGTGCTTTAATTATTGCCTCTGGTACTACTGGCCATGCTTTTTCAAAATATCCTGGTGTTTCGACTTGAGATATTATATCAATATTGCTCATTTTACCATCTTTAACTGTAACCTTCAGATTAATACGATCTGTTTTATTATATCCTCTTCCAATTCCAGTGAAAGTACCATCCTTATAAACTGCATTTGCAAGAGCTTTATTTACTGCATCTTTAATTCCATTACTTGTTTCAGTTGCACCTGACACCACATCTACATCAGTAGATTGAGCTGCTATTATTTTATCACTCATTGGAGTCATGGCTTTTTTCATGTACTCTATGCCCTCTTTATAGGTTATAAGATTTATATCTGTAATTTTATTATCTTTTACTGTTACATCTACAGTAAGATTTTCTTTAAGTCCTGTTCCTATTCCTGTATATCTTCCATCTTTGTATAGATGAGCCGCTGTAGTAACTGGCTTCTCATCTCCAGGGTTTGTAGGATTAGTATTTCCACCTGTACTATCAAGTTTTGCATCCTTTAATGCATTATTAACAGCAGCTATTATTCCTTCACTGGATCTTGTTGCACCTGATACTGTATCTACGCTTGTAGATTGTACAGCTATTATTTCCTTTGGTACTTTATCAAATGGCTCTTCATAGAATCCTGCTGTTTCATTATGGGATACTATTTTTATTTCAGAAATTTTATTATTAGTAACTGTTACGGATACTGTAAGTCCAGACTGGAATCCTGTTCCGATTCCTGTGTAAACCCCATTTTTGTATAAACCCTTACTGGAGTTCGCAGGTGTGCTGCTACCATTTCCATTATTAGAATTATTGCTTGTATTATTATTTGAATTGCTATTAGTATTACCTGTATTATTCGCAGCAGGTGTGGTGCCATCTAATCTTGCATTTTTCAATGCATCATTAACAGCTGCTATTATTCCATCACTGGATCTTGTAGCTCCTGATACAGTATCTACATTAGTAGCTTGTTTACTTATTATTTCCTTTGGCACTATAGCAAAAGGTTTTTCATAAAATCCTGGTGTTTCATTATGTGATATTATCTTTATTTCTGTTATTTTTCCGTCTTTTACTGTAACAGAAACTTTAAGATTTGGCTGGAATCCCTTACCAGTTCCTGTGTAAACTCCATCTTTATATAGTCCTTTACCCATGTATACAGGTAAACTTGCAACTACATTTGAAACATTAACTGAACTGTTATTAGCCGCTGTACTTGCTGTTGTAGCAGTACTATCTGCTGGTAACTCACCGCTAATTAATGCCTTTTGAAGCGCATTTTTAACTGCTGCCATTATTCCTCTGCTGGAGAAAGTTGCTCCTGATACTACATCAACGTCAGTGGACTGTGCTGATATTATTTCCTTTGGCACTGTAGAAAATGCTTTTTCACGGAAACCTGGTGTTTCATTGTTAGATAGTATTTGTATATCAGAAATCTTACCATCTTTTATAGTAACAGATACTGTAAGACCAGGTTGATATCCAGTTGCAACTCCAGTATAAGTACCATCTTTGAATTTTGCATTCTTATCCATTGAAACATCAGCGCTTGTACTTTCTGCCTGGACTGCCCCACTGTTCTCTGGATTTTGACTATTATCTACGATTTGATTTTTACTCTTATCTTTTCTTGCTTTATTAAGAGCATCTTTAACTGCGGCTTTTATTCCATTACTGGATTTAGTTGCTCCTGATACTGTATCTACATCTGGAGATTGTGCTGCTAATATTTCCTTTGGTACTACATCAAAAGCTTGTTCATAGTATCCTTTAGTTTCTTCATGAGAAACTATCTTTATATCTGCAATTCTTCCTTTAGTTATTTTAACCTGAACCTTTAAGTTAGGTCTGAAACCAGTACCAACTCCAGTGTATACACCATCACTAAAAATAGTTTCATCCACTTTTGACATCTGAGCTGCACTAACTTTAGAACCTATTTTTGCTTCTGGTTTTACAAATTTACTTCCCCAAAAGATAAAGCCGAATACTAAAATCGCTGCTGCTGTAGAAGAATACCATCGTAAATTCAACTTTTTTAATATAACTACTTTAGGATTACCTCTATGACATGTATCTACGCATTTGAAGCATGATATACATTCGCTACTCTCTACAGCTTCAACCTGTGATAAGTTTATTCCCATAGGGCAATTTGACGTACACAATTGACATTTGCCACATTTTTCGCTTGGCTTGCTTATATTGATAATCTTAAATTTTGAAATTATGGCTTGTATAGCTCCTAGAGGACACAAGTATCTGCAAAAGAATCTTTCTATAAACATTGCACCTACAGTTATTAGTGCTAAAAATATGAATGCTATTGGTATTTGTGGAGCCATAGTTTTAAGTTGAGGTAATTGGGCAAAGGCATCCCAGGGATTTATACTGCTTTCTGGTGATAAACTCATTGACCACATAAAAATTATAATGCCTAATAAACCTATGTATTTGATATATTTTAATTTTTCATCTACTGCTGGTGGTATCTTTAATTTTTTCTTAAATATTTTTCTTGAAACTAAATATACAAGATCATTAAAAGTTCCAAAAGCACATAACCAACCGCAGAAGAACCGGCCTATTAAAAGAGATAAGACTACTACAGCTGCAAAAGCTGCTAAGAAAGTGAAAGAATTAGCAATACTAAAATTTTCTCTAGCTAGTCCTAAATATATACTCCTGAAACCAGTAAAAGCTAAAGTAAATAATCCTGAAAAGAAGTACAAGAATATAAGCTGAACTATAAATCTAGATATTTTTAGTATAGATAACTTTTTCTTTAAAGTAGATAGTTTTTTATTCAAAATATAAACCTCCTAAGCTTCATTATTTGATAACGAATATCATTCTCACTAATTATAGATAATATTTCAAATTCGTTAATATGTCAATGTATTTGTTAAAAAAAATATTTAATTTAGACATGTTTTTTAATACTAACATATCTTTATTCTAACTTTTATATAATTTTGTGAATTATTTTAAATATAAAAAAAACTAGATACCCGTTAATATCTAGCCTTTGTTACAATATTATAACTGAATCTTATTCAATTGATTTATACTATTACTAAATTTAGATGAATTATCTCATCTATTATCTTATCTATTTCTTTACAAAAATTATTTTAATTTCATATAAGTAAATCCTTCATTTCCTTCAAACAAAATTAAATCTTCCTTTAAGCCTTCTGTAACATAGATTTCTTTATCTTTTGTAATAAATATAGCTTCCATATCCTTAATGCTATTAATTAATTTCATTCCCTCCTCAAGTCCTAAAATAAAAATAGCAGTGGACAATGCATCTGCACCAATAGATTTTTCTGATACAATGGTAGTACTTATTAGTCCTGAATTTGCAGGATAACCTGTCCTTGGATCTAAAATATGATGATATTTTACATTGTCCTTTTCAAAATATCTTACATAGTCTCCTGAGGTTACTATTGTTTTATCCACAGCTTGTATAACGCCTAAACACTGCCCTCTTTGAAGAACGGGGTTTTGTATACCTATCTTCCATGGAGAACCATCCGGTTTATTTCCTAGAACCATTACATTTCCACCAAGGTTAATAAAAGCAGATTCTATTCCCTGCTGCTTATATATTTCTATAGCTCTATCCGCTGCATATCCCTTTGCTATTGCTCCTAAATCCACACTTTCAGAAGCCTTCTTAAGCTTTGCTGTTCCAAGACCATTATTAATGCTAATATCCTTATATCCAGTAGAACTCAACGCCTCATGGATTTCCTCCTTTGACGGAACCTTTGCATGATCTGTAAATATACCCCATAATTTTGCCACTGGCCCTATAGTAATATCAAAAGTGCCACCACAAAGTTCAGAATAATATTTAGCTCTATTTAAAACATAGAGAACTTCACAGCCAAGTTCTACTTCATGCTTACCAGCTGCTTTATTAAGCCTAGTTATTTCACTGGATTCAAGAAAAAAACTCATAAGTGATTCTAGTCGTTTCATTTCCTCTTCAACTTTTTCTGCTGCTATTTCTGCATTTTTCCCACAAACTCTTTGGCTTATTATTGTACCCATACAAAAGCTTTCCATTTCGTAAAATTCACTCATAAATTTCTCCCTTTATTTTTAATTAGGCATATGAAAATAAATATTAAGTCAAAGATGCGACGTATATTTTGAATTATACAAGGAAACAGGTTCTGATGATAGTGGTGCTATCAGAGGGTTCTGTTGACGTAGTATGATTCAAAATAGACTAGCATACTGACTAGTTATTTATTTGAATATGCCTAAAGCATGTGAAAATAAATAATAAGTCAAAGATGCGACGTATATTTTGAATTATACAAGGAACAGTTTCTGATGATAGTGGTGCTATCAGAGGGTTCTGTTAACGTAGTATTATTCAAAATAGACTAGCATACTGACTAGTTATTTATTTGAATGTGCCTACTGCATTTGGCACCTCTATAACTATGACATGTAAAAATGATAAAGATATATATGGTACAATAAACTAACTACAAAAATTATAGTTAATATTATATGTGCACATTTAAATGCCTTTCTTATAACTTGTGGAATACCTTTTATATATTTCATAACTATGCCTGATATACTTAGTAATATCATTGAAAATAAACATATAAAACCAGCAGATAATCCTAGAAAAGATATGTTTTTTCCCACATGAAGAATTGCTATTACAGTTCCAATAAGACCTATATAGCAATGTAAATTTAGAGCTTGTCTTAAATTAATTTTAAATTGTGAATGACGTATTAAAACTCTTTTTAATATAAAATAACAACAGCAAATCAAAAACAGTATCGCTGCAATCCATCCTAATTTATCCGTTTGCATTCCCATAAATTTTCACCTTCATTATAAATTTATTTAAACTTAGTGGAAGTTTGTTACTTCTACTAAGGCATGTGAAAATAAATAACAAGTCAAAGATGCGACGTATATTTTGAATTATACAAGGAAACAGGTTCTGATGATAGTGGTGCTATCAGAAGGTTCTGTTGACGTAGTATAATTCATAATAGACTAGTATACTGACTAGTTATTTATTTGAATGTGCCTAAGTTTATACTATCCCATTAATTTTCCAAAGCTCTGTCAATAGCTTTTAAAATAACTTTGCTGCTATTTGTTGCTCCAGAAACTGTATCTACCTGTAAAGATTGGGCTTCTATTACTCTTTCAGGAATTACCTCTGCTTTTTTACCTCTTACATTTTTGTGATGAATTATTTTTATGTCTGTAATTTTATGATTGTTAACTGTAACTTTTACATCAGCCCCAACTTCTAACGCATCAAAAGAACCGAGATAAGTTCCGTTTGATACCTTAGACAAATCAATCTTTTTTATGTTTATATTCTTTATTATATTTTTATAATTCTGTAAATAGATAAAGTACCTTACTCCAAAGAACATTCCTATAACTATTCCTAAGCTAACCACGGTAATAATAATACTTTTAGCATTAATCATAATTGCCCCCCTAAATTTTACATTATTATTTAGCATAATACATTAGACAACAAATTTTCTTCAACAAAAATTATGGAATAGTATTATAATATTATTTTCCTGTTAAAAAGAGTCATTACCTTAACCTGTGTCGTAGTAAAAATAGATAATCCCTAAATAGTTTAAGATTAACTCTTTATCAGAGAATCTATCATATTTTCAATAAGCAGTTCTTTATCTTTCCAAGGAAATTCATTATGGGCTATAAATAAGGAGGTTAAACCATGTATCCCCGCCCATAGACATTGAGTTATTACTTCAAAATCCTTTTCCTTGAAATATCCTTGTTCTTTACAGTCCTTTACTGTATTCAAAAGCATGTCATAAGCTCTAAAACCTGAGGATCCCTTATCGTTATATACTAAATTTTCTTCATATCTTAGTGCATTACTCATATAAGCTAGTTCATAATAATTTGGGTTTTTAAGAGCAAAATCTACATAAGCATGGCTCATATTTTTTAGTTTTTCTACAGCATTACATTCTTTATTACTAATTTCCTGAAATATATAAAGAAGCTTTCCATTATTTTTATTATAAATATAAAATAATATATCTCCTTTATTTTTAAAAAATTGATATATAGTTGGCAGAGAATATTCAATTTTATTTGCAATTTTTCTCATGGATATATTCTGATATCCTGCTTCTGCAAATAACTCTTCGGCTGCACTAATTATTTTATTTCTTAATTCTATTTTTTCTTTTTCACGTCGTTCTTTTATTCCCAATTTTAAACCGCCTTTTGTTTTGAAGTGATATCATAGCAATAAATTCTAACACTGTTATATTTAATAACTATATTATATAATCAATTCATTACAAAAACAATCAGTTTAACAAATATTTTACATTATTAATTTTTCCATTGCTTTTACTTAGACATTGTAAGTAAATAAATAATTAGTCAGTATACTAGGCTATTTGACTTGCTATTTATTTTCATATGACTTAATAGATTTTATCAACTTAAAGTATAAAATATAAAACTTTACGCAAAATAGTTATTGAAGATAGAAATAACTAAAATTTTAAAACATAAGGCATGTGAAAATAAATAATAAGTCAAAGATGCGACGTATATTTTGAATTATACAAGGAAACAGGTTCTGATGATAGTGGTGCTATCAGAGGGTTCTG
>NZ_BAEV01000005.1 GCF_000246895.1 Clostridium arbusti SL206
ACACGTAGTATGGCGATTAATATTTTTATAAAATCATGTGCACATAATAACATATTTCCTCCTATCATTTTATATAATTTAAAATATAAATTTATTAATATATATGTTTCAATAAATTATATTCATTATAAAACTGCTAATTTGTTTAAAACTCATCTACTAACTACTATTAATATATAATTTTAATTGCAACTTAGGCATCTTCAAATAAATAACTAGTTAGTATACTAGTCTATTTTGACTTGTTATTTATTTTCACATGCCTTATATATTAAAAACCTAAAACTCATTATTTGTTAACCTTGTATTATGTCATATATATGCATTATAGTTTGATAATATTAGAAATATTATTTATATGATAAAATAGTAAAACAGCAAAATCTTAAACTTTGCTGTTTTCTAAACCCTCTTTTAATTACTTTTAATTACTTTTCATCTCTTAATTTTAATACTAACTTTTCAACAGTTTTTGCTGATACATAATCGTGGTCTTTTTTTACCAAAACTTTCTCACGACATTTCGAACATTTATGAATACAATCCTTTATTTCAAAACTTATCTCATTGTTCTTCAATTCTTTAACTAATTTATCATAATCTAAAGTATGCTTACAAACTTTAATTTTCCCCATTTCACGTCACCTCCACAAACAATATAATACAAGGTACAAGTCCCCCTGACATAGCTGAACTTATACATAAATCACATATAATTTATATATCCTAAATATTTTCGTATAACATGTACTTAAAAATTAAAAAATAATACTTATTTATGGTTTAATAAATCTTCAGCAAAACTTTTTGCATTTGCAAAATCTCCAGCATTTGGTCTACCTTTAGCTAGTCCACCAACTAATTTAAATGGCCCAAAAGTATCATAACCCTTACAATTAAAGCTACCTACTACATTAAAACCCTTATCTTCTAACTTTTCTTCAATAGACTTATTTAATTTAATCTTTCCCTGTCCACTTGTTGAAAAAACAAATGCTTTTTTATTATATACCTTTGGCAAATTATCCACTAGCTCTATTATGCTTTTATGTAATTTACTATAGTATATACCTGAAGCAAAGCCTATTAAATCATAATCATCTAATATATTTTCATTTACTTCTGATGGCTTAATTTTATCAGCATTCATAGTTTCTGCTATTACACTTGCAATTTTTTCAGTATTACCATGATGTACCGATGTATAAATTATTAAAGTCTTCAAATTTAATCCCCCTAAAATAGAATTTTAATATTATCTTTAAAGTCTTCTAAGCCCCTCAGCCTTATACCCATACTTTCCACTTAATGCATCATCAATTAAAGTAATTAACTTCTCCTTATCCTGTGGTAATGTTCCTCCTAAAGCTACATAATTAGATGCATGATTACTTCTAAAAATACAGTTTTGTACATGAATATTTCTAATAAGTTCTCTAGTTTCCATCATTACTTCCTCTGGATTTAAAAGTTTAAACTTTCCAGAATTAATACTATCATATATATCTGTGTTAGGCTCAACCATAAGCGTTAAAAGTCCAATGTAATCTGGATTTATATCATTAATAGCTTTTGCAGAATCTCTAGCATTTTCTTTCCATCTATATTTTCCTCCTATACCAGAAATAAAGGTGACTGAAAGCTTTATTCCACTATTTTTAACTTTTTGTCCCGCTTTTATTATTTCAAAAGAAGTTACACCCTTTTGTATTTCTTTTAATATTATGTCATTTCCGCTTTCAATCCCCATATATAATATCCCAATACCAAGAGATTTCAATTGTCTAAGTTCTTCAGAAGATTTTCTCAAAATATCCTTTGGTGCTGCATAAGCAGCAACCCTTTTACACTCTGGAAATAATTCTTTTATTTTAAGTAATATGTACTTTAAATTTTCCATTGAGAGTACCAATGAATCCCCGTCAGCTAAAAATATACGTTCTACATAATTATAATTTTCCCTAGCATCATATAGATCTTTATCTATTTCTTCTAGAGTTCTTATTCTAAACTTTTTATCTTTATACATACTACAAAAAGTGCATTTATTATGTGCACATCCTATAGTAACCTGAACTATTAGGCTATGTGCTTCACTAGGTGGCCTGTATACAATTCCTTCATATTTCATAGAAGTATCCTCCTTCTGTTAATATTACAATTTTTTCTCAAAGCAATAAAAAACACCTTTTTTGAATACTACTGTACCTACTACACTATATCCTTCTTTATCATATAGGCTACAAGCACGCTTATTATCAATAAATGTATCTAGTCGTATTGCTGAATACTTATTTCTTCTTCCGTATTCATCTGCATACTCTATAAGACTAGTTGCAATACCTTTTCCCTTATATTTTGGACTTACGCATAGTCTATGTATGACCAAATGCTTGCCAGCTTTATATTGCCAATCTAATTCAGCATATTCTTTATCCTGGTATTCATTTAATACAAAAAATCCTTTAATGATATTTTCATCTACATATATATATAGATTTTCCTCATTAATATCTTCAGTTATAATTTCTTCATTTGGGTAAATATCATCCCATTGGTATACTCCCTGATCTTCCATATCAGAAACAGCTAGTTTAATCACACTCATTATTTTTGGTATATCTTCAACTTTACCTTTTTTAATTTCCACTTAAAACACTCCCTAATATATCCACTGTACAAAGACTTATAAGTCCCTTGTCATGATATTATAATTATTCATCTATTATTATCTGTAATATTCTGAAAAATATTATTATTAATTATATATTAGGCACATTCAATAAATAACTAGTCAGTATGCTAGTCTATTTGACTTGTTATTTATTTTCATATGCCTTAGTTGAAAATAATTTCATATATTCATGTTGATAATTATATCATATATAAAGTTTTTATAATTTCATTATATATAATTATGCTGTATACATCAAATGTGCAACAACCTAAGTGTTATAATTTAAACATAATTTTCATGTAATATTGAATAAAATATAAATCATGCCTATAATTGAATTAGTATTATAATTTGGAAGGGAGAGTTTTAAAATGTTAAAATCCGACGCAAAAATAGGTTTTGTTGGAACTGGCGTAATGGGTGCAGCTATGGCTTCTCATATATTAGAAGGAGGCTACAAACTTTCAGTATATAATAGAACTAAAGAAAAAGCATCCGCTTTACTTAACAAAGGTGCAACTTGGAAAGATTCTGTAGCTGATTTGGCTAAAGACTCAGATATCGTTATATCTATAGTAGGTTATCCTAAAGATGTAGAAGAAGTATACCTAGGTAAAGATGGAATTGTTAATAATATAAAGCAAGGCGGTTATGTTATAGATATGACCACTTCAAAACCATCTCTTGCTAAAAAAATATATGAAGCTGCAAAAATCAAAAATATATTTGCACTAGATGCTCCTGTATCCGGAGGGGATGTAGGTGCAGCTGAAGGTACTTTATCAATAATGGTAGGAGGAGATAAAGAAGCTTTTGAAAATTTAAAACCAATATTTGGATTAATGGGGAAAAACATAGTACTACAAGGTAATGCTGGTGCTGGACAGCACACCAAAATGTGTAATCAAATAGCTATAGCTTCCACTATAATGGGTGTATGCGAAGCACTATCTTATGCAAAAAAATCTGGTCTTGACGCAGAAACTGTTTTGAAATCCATTGGAGCTGGTGGAGCTGCTAGTTGGCAGCTAAGTGCATATGCTTCAAGAATACTTAAAGGTGACTTTGCTCCGGGTTTTTATATTAAACATTTTGTAAAGGATATGAAAATAGCTTTAGAGGAAGCAGCTGAAATGGGGTTAGATACTCCCGCTTTAAGCCTTTCAAAAAAACTTTACGACAAGCTTATAGAACAGGGTAAAGAAGATCTTGGAACACAAGCTTTATATGAGTTATATTTAAATTAAAACATCTAAAATAGAGATAGAGCGCTTTCTTACTCTATCTCTATTTGATAAAAAAATTCTGTTGCTAATTTAAATTTGTAAAGATAAAAGCTTAGTGTAGATATCCTCAATTAAATTTAATCCGCCTCTATATCCTACATAAGTATGGTTTAATATAAGCCTATCCGTTATGGGAAGCCCTACACTCAAATGCAAACCATTTATCTCATTTGCTATATCCACATCCCATGAACTTCCTAATATTAAGGGATATGTATTGATTTCATATTTGCTCAATTTTTCATTTATAACTCCTCCATCTTGTGAAAAAGTAATATCAGAAATTATTCCCATATTAAAATCCTTAAAATATTCTGTAATCTTATCTTTAAATTGCTCAGGTACATCTTCGGTAATGAACTGGTGTCCTGGCAAAAGTCCCAGATCATTTACTAAGAACTTGCTTATCCCAAGTGCGTAGGAAGAATCATCTATCACAAAAAATTTCTTTGGTAAATCATATCTTGATGCCACAAGAAATTCACCAGAGCGAACTAGATAATAATAAAACTCTTCTTCCTTTTCCTTAATAACTTTATCCACTAATTCTTTATCAACCTCAGCGAACTCTGCTACTGTTCTTAAAAATTTACTAGTTTCCTCTCCACCTATGGGTAATACTGGATAATGTAAATATTTTGTTCCAAACTTTTTCTCCAAAAGTTTCGCTGCCTTCACACCTATCCATGGTGAAACTACAAGATTAAATTCTGCTTTTGGAATTTTATTTATTGCCTCTATTCCGCCACTATTATGACCAAATAATATGTTTGCCTCAAGTCCAATGCTTTTCAATAATTCTTTAATTTCATTTAAATCACCTTCCCAAAAAGGATCATGGGTAGGCACTGATGCAAATACATTTACAAGGCCTTTAATTTTCTCTTGTGAAGGTTTTAAATACTGTTTTATTATGGCCTCTAAAACCAATTCATGCCCTTTATAAGCATCGCCTTTAAATCCACCAGTTTCTACATGTACTATAGGCAATCCTCTTTCAGTAAATTCCTTCACTACACTTCCAACATCGTCTCCCACTATATCTGAAATGCAACCTGTAAGTACGACAAATAAGTCTCCATCCATTACTTTTAAGGTTCCTTCAATAAGCTTTTTTAACTTTTTTTCTCCACCAAACACTACATCTTTTTCAACTAAATTACTGCAAGGAATAGCATCTCCTCCTGAATATCCTGAACCTTGATGTCCTCCAGAGGAAGCCATGGCAGTAGTGAGTTTTGCACTACATCCTGGACCAGCATGAACAATTGGAATAGCTCTTTCAATAGCGATAACTGTCTGCTGAGCACCTAATGCACAAAAATGTCTAGGTTCTTGAAGTATTTCATTCATTAGCCCTCACCTCCTAAAAATTTAAAAGCATTTTGTTTTAGCCACCAATCAGTATAAGGAAGTTTACTATGTTTAGCAATGTTTTTTACAAGCATAGGATTACTTATAGTATCCAAAATAACCTCTCCATAATTTAATAATCCCTGATAACCTATTGCAAAATGTTCATCCCCCATTTCTAAAGATGGAATTCCTAATTTACTTGCCCATATTGTACTAGCATGTCTAGTAATAAATAAATCTGGTTTCAAATTATATAATGTATTAACTAATTCAAAGGATTGCTTATTACAAATTGATAATTTAAAATTACCATAATTCTCTACAACATGTTTAAGACTATCAGCTTTATCGTCGCCATTATCAAATTTAGCATCATGATGCCATGTGCATCCTCCTACAAGTTCCATGCCAAGTTCATTAACAATAGCCATCATACCATGGCCATGAGCGGCTCCAGCACCTATATATACCTTCTTACCTTTTAATTTTTTTCTTAACTCTTCTAATTTTGAAGCTATGCTCTTCTTTTCCTCTGCTATTAACTTTTCAACTTCTTTTTCCTTATGAACTACTTTCCCTAGTTCTCTAAACCAAGCATCCGTACCAGCAATTCCATAAGGTGGTGGTGACTTTACTTCTGGTACTCCAAAATGCTCCTCCAGTCCTGCTGCAAAATAAGTACCAAGGGTAGCACATATTTGGACAGTAGCTGCTGCTTCAGAAATATGTGATAGTTCTTCAATAGTAGTATATGGAACAAGATAATTAACCTTTAGTCCTAGCCTTTCGAAAAGTCCTGTAAAAATATCTTTTCCCTGAAAATTGATTATGTTAACTAAGTCATCTTTTTTCTTTACAGCTGGTTTTACTATTTTCCTAAGTATACCATGATAGGCTGCATCAAAACCCAATGCCCATATTTTAGATCTAAATCCTTCACAAATTATAGTAATAACAGGTATGCCTATTTCTTTTTCCATTTTATTGCATATAGATTCCACATCATCTCCAATTATTCCCGATGCACAGGTGGTAGTTACAAAAATTGCTTTGGGATTAAACCGTCTTTTAGCCTCTTTTATTGAAATTTCTAATTTTTTAGCGCCTCCATATATAGTATCTTTTTCAGTTAAATTTGTATTTATATAGTGTAAATTTCGAATTGGAAGCTTCCTCTTCTTTCTTCCTGATCTTCCAACCATATTTCTATTTGGTATATCTCCACTACACCCTGCTGGGCCATGCTCTACCACAGCAGCATCTTGTATATATACAAGCTGATTTTTCACTTGATTTGCACTGCAAGAAGTACACTGTGAAAATGATCTATCTTCATCTCTTAAACTGCCATCATGAGATTTTTTATATAGATCCTCAGCATCTCCACTATACCCTGAAACAGAACCCAACCTTTTTTCTCGGAGTGGCACAGCAGTATCTTTTAAATTAACACTCATATTTCTTCCTCTCTTTCTGTATTTAAAAATATAATTTCACTACATTTAAATTTTTAAGCATAAAAATAAGGCTTTGGGCAGAATATAGCATTCCGCACAAAGCCTCTGGTTTTCCAGTTAGCATTGTTTAAAACATCAAACATGTTAGTGAAAATATATCACAGCTTTTTATAAATGTCAATATTACATATATTTAATGTCCTTCTTACTTAATCCTCTTAAGTGTAATAAACCTATATGGTAATAAATTCTTGCCATTTTTTTGGTACTCTGTTTTTTCTACAACACTCCAAGCTTTATAATCTATATCCGGGAAAAAAGCATCTGCATTGAATTCCTTATCTATAGATGTTAAGTAAATCTTTTCTACATAGGGTAAAAGCTGCTTATATACCTCTGCACCACCTATAACAAAATACTCTTCATTTTTCTTTAATAAATCTAAAAGGTCTTCTATTGAGTTAACTACAGTTACGCGATTATCTTCTACCTTAAATGATTTATTTCTTGTAATTACGATATGATGTCTGTCAGGTAAAACTTTAGGTAAAGACTCAAAAGTTTTTCTGCCCATAATTATTGTATGTCCCGTAGTAATTTTCTTAAATCTTTTTAAATCCTCTGGTAAATGCCATAACAATTTGTTATCCTTACCTATAGCATTATTTTTTGCTACTGCTGCTATTATTGTAAACATTAGCCTATAACCTCCTAGAATCTAATAAATAACTTTAAATGATTTTTCTCCATTAACATTCTCTATTTTTTCTGAATATATTTCCTTTACCTTTATAAATCTATTCCCCTCTTGAATTTTTATTTTGAATGCATATATATTATCTTCTCCGCCTTGTACTTCAATTTCAACAGTTCCATCCTCACAATTTTTTACCCATCCAGTTAGATTAAAGTGATCTGATAAGTACTGAGTATGAAATCTAAAACCCACGCCTTGAACTCTTCCATAAACTTTAATAAAATATCTACTCATAAAATCCCCACTTTATAATTTTATTTTTGTAAACAAGCTTCCCAATTTATACCAGACTCTAAAATAGTAAAAGTTTTCTTATTACAGTCAATTTATGCCATAACATCATAAATTATAGTTATCAATAGTTAATTTACAGACTAAACTTATATTATTAAGGATGTTTTTCCCCTTCAATTAACTTTCACTTGCCCTTTTGTACCAAATTCCTTTTCTACATCATAAGGAAATTCAATATAGGCAGCATCTATTGTACCATGCTTTTTTATTACAGCATCAAATTCATAACTTTTCACTTTTAATCCTCTTCTCTCTTTAAATAATTTACTTTCTTTAATTGCAACATCTAATATTTTTACGTTTGGACATATTATTTCACTAGAGTCTAAACAATTATGTTCTATAGCAATCCATATTAGAAATTATAACATTAACTAAAAAGGAAATAATACCTATCAATTAATAACTAGCAATAAAATAAAAATAATTGAGGTTACTAAGATTTTTATTTTCTTAGTAACCTCTCTATTATTTATTCTCTTTTATTTTATCAATTCTTCTCATAATAAACTTTTCTATTTCAATAATAATAAATACTCCTATTCCCATTAATATAGGAAAAACCCAATGAGAAGGTTTCATATACTCTGTACCAAAAACTTCATTCATAAAAGGTATATATGTTATCGAAAGTTGTAAAATTATAAGCAGCGCTGATACTATAAATACAATTTTATTGGAAAAGAAGTCTCTATTGAAGGCAAATCTTCTTATAGTTCTACTATTGTATAAATGAAACATCTGAGTAATAACAATTGTATGCAGTGTTATAGTTCTAACCTCATTTAAATCATAGCCCCTATTTATAAGATTAACATTCATAAATAAAGTTCCTCCACCAATAAGTATGGATACAAATACAATTCTCCATATAAAATACCCGCCAAGGAGAGGTGCCTTAGAATTCCTTGGTGGCCTTTTCATAGCTCCCTTTTCCATTTTTTCAAAAGCTAATGCCATAGATACTGTTATAGAAGTAACCATGTTTACCCAAAGTATCTGTACCGGCGTAAGTGGTATAATTGTTCCAAACAAGATACTTGCCATTATGAGAAATCCTTCTGCTCCATTTGTAGGAAGTATAAAAAGAATTGTCTTTTTAAGATTGTCATATACCCTTCTTCCTTCTTCTACAGCATTGACAATAGTTTTAAAATTGTCATCCACAAGTACCATTTCTGAAGCATCTTTTGTAACTTCAGTTCCTTTTATACCCATGGCTATTCCTACATCTGCCCTTTTTAGTGCTGGTGCATCATTAACACCATCACCTGTCATTGCACAAATTAAACCTTTTCTTTGAAGAGCCTCTACAAGTCTTAATTTATGATTAGGACTTGTTCTTGCAAATATATTATATTTAACAGAAGCCTCTTTAAGTTCATCATCTGTCATATCTTCAATTTCTTTTCCTTCTAAAGCTTTATGGGAATTTTCAATACCCATTTGCCTACCGATAGCCTTAGCTGTATCAATATGATCTCCAGTAATCATCTTTACAGTTATACCAGCCTCAGTACATTCTCTAATAGCTTCTATAGCTTCTTCTCTAGGTGGATCAATTATTCCGGCTAGACCTAAGAATATTATTTCACCATTTAAGTCATCATGATCTATAGAATCTAAGCCATTGGATACCTTTTTATAAGCTGCACCAATAACTCTCTTTCCCGTACTTGCAAAGTCCTTCATTTTCTTTTCCCAGTATGACCTATTAAAATTTCTTTCTCCATCTTTACTAGCTTCTTTTTCAGCTATGTCAAATAATCTATCGGGAGCTCCCTTTATATAAACTATATTTTCTTCATTATATTTAACTAATGTTGCCATATACTTGTATTCAGAATCAAAAGGTATAGTAGCCTCTCTATTGAGATTATCTAATTTTATATTTGATTTTTCAGCTAATGTAAGTAAAGCTCCTTCTGTAGGATCTCCCTTCATAACCCATTCACCATTATTATCTTTTCCTAAGTGTGCATCATTACAGGTTTTAAAACATATAAGAGCATTTTTCAATATGTTTATATCTTCAATATTTACTTCTTTACCGTTTTCAATTATTTGTCCATCTGGTGAGTAACCATCTCCTTCAACATCATAATAGCTATCACTGGTAACTACTGCCTTTACTGTCATTTCATTTTTTGTTAAAGTTCCAGTTTTGTCGGAACATATTACTGAAACGGAGCCCAAAGTTTCAACTGAAGGTAAATTACGTATTATAGCTTTTCTCTTTGCCATATTTTCTACACCAATTGCTAAAATAATTGACAGAATTGCCGGTAATCCTTCTGGTATAGCTGCAACTGCAAGACCTATAACTGAAAGTAAAAGTTCTTTTGTTCCATAATCTCTAAAAAACAAACCAAAAATAAATATTAATATGGCTATAATTACAATAGAAATTGATACAGTTTCACCAAATTTTGAAGTTTGTTTAATAAGAGGTGTAGTTATTTTCTTTACATCAGCCATCATTTTATTGATTTTACCAATTTCCGTATCTTTTCCCGTTGCTATTATTACGCCAATACCCGTTCCCGTACTAACTGAAGTACCAGAAAACACCATATTAGTTCTATCACCAAGTACTGAATTTTCATCAATTGCATCAACATTTTTTTCTACTGAAGTGGATTCACCTGTCAATGCAGACTCTTGTACTTTTAAATTACTGGTTTTAATAAGTCTCATATCTGCTGGTATCTTGTCACCAGGATTTAAAATAACAATATCACCAATAACTAAATCTGATGAATCTATTTCTAACCTTCTACCATTTCTCATGACATGAGCCTTAAGAGATAGCATATTTTTTATTCCTTGAAGAGCTTTTTCTGCCTTATTTTCTTGAAAAAAACCTATGAGTGCATTTATAAAAACAACTGCAATTATTACTATTGTATCAATAAAATGTCCTAAGGCTGCTGTAATAACGGCAGACCCTAAAAGTACAAAAATAAGCACATCGTTAAATTGCATCAAAAACTTTTTAAAAGAGCTTTCTTTTTTTCCCTCTGGGAGTGAATTTTTACCTAATTTCTCAAGTCTACTTTTAGCCTCTTTTTCCGTTATTCCTTCTGAAATATTAGTTTCTAAATAGTCTATTACCTCATCAGAAACCATACCATGCCATTTTCTGTTTTCCAAGTCATAATTATGTTTCATAAATCATCCTCCTTTTAATTAAGATCCCCTTTCATTATGAATACGTTATAAATTTCTTTAAATTAATCACCCTCAAAACGCCCAAATTTACCATTTGTTTTTTAACCTTCAATAAATTAACATGTATTGATAGTTTATGATATTAATTTGAAATGTGTGAATTGAAAGATATAAAACCCCGTTAAGTTTTGTGAATTTTCTATCTATTTTAAAGTTAAAAAAAATATTCATACTATTTTAATTCTTATATATACAGAATTGAATGGTGAACTGATTTTTATAATTGTAAACTTATATTTTAGAATTTTTACAACTAAAATATTACAAATTAACAATTATAGATAGAAAAACTTATATACATAATAAGTTTTTCTATACTATTTTATAAAGTTTATAATATCAATATAACAAATTTATTAGGTTATTTCAAATTATTTTGAAAATTTAATTATTAATATTTGTTCATATTCTTCTCTTTCATATCTTCACTCAATCTTTTTTCCATAATATCTTTTATATCTTTTACTAGATGTATTGAAGCCTCTATTTCTATTTTTCTAATTGATAGACTTTCAATATTACATCCAATAGGTATGCCTTTATCTAATGCAAAATCTAATAATTCTTCAAATATACTTTTAGATAAGTCTATTGATTTATCTAATATGTCATTTGAATTTACTAAATCATTTTCTAGCCACTTTGGTATATTTATACCTAACCACTTCATAAACTCTAAAGTTTTTATAGACCCACAAGGTGTAAGTGTAAATAATATAGGCACCATGTCAATATTATTACCCTTACAATAATAAAAATAATCTGATAACAGATTTTTTGATGCTTCTACATTATAGATTACCTGGGAAACAAAAAATTTACATCCTCGTTTTGTTTTACTAACAATTCTCATATGTTCATCATTGTCTTTCGTATGCCTCTCTGGTATTATAATGCCTCCTAAAGTTAAATTCTCATCTAATTGGTCTTTTAATTTATAGGCTTCTGATAATTTTAGTTTGACCTCTTGATTCCTTGAAGCTGCGCCCACAAACACAGAAAATTTATCTTTTTGTATATCAGATGATATGGACTCTCTTAGTTCCTCAGCATTATATTTTCCAACGCAGCGATAAATAATTTTTTCTACATCCAATTCTTTTAGATACTCTTTGCTATATGTAGAAGGATCTATTGTTTCCAGAAATGGAAATGGTCTTTCCTCCTTTGATCTATCTGCTTCATCTTGTATGTCATATATAATCAGACCGTCAATATCTATCTTTTTTATTCTTTCCAGATGTTTTTGTGAAATCTCAGCAACTTTTTCTGGTGAATTATCTTTTTTTGGGTGGTGTTATAGAATAAGTTATTATTCCTGTATCTTTATTTAATATTTTATCTTTTAACATATTGTTCTCCTTTTCTATCTTAAAAATATTATAGATATTATTAAATTTAAATATCTTAAAAATTGTATATAAAAATTTTAGTTTTCATTTATAAATTAACTTTCCTATATATAATAACATATTTCATAAAATTTTATATTTTTATAATAATACAATTAACTTTATTAAATCATTTTTAATGGTAGAAATTTTAAAAGGTGGTGTCCCACAATCTGCAAAAATGTATTGTGAGACACTACCTTTCAATACTTAGTTTAATTTTTAGGATTTAATATATACTCTGATTAATTTCCTGCCATTATCATTACTTCTGTTGCCTTAATAACAGCACTAACTTTTGATCCTATTTTAATTCCAAGATTATTTATTGATGTAGTTGTAATTACTGCGGATACGATATGACCACATCCGATATCCACAATCACTTCACCTACTACATCACCTGCATTTACCTCAGTAACTGTACCAGGAAACTGATTTCTTGCACTAAAATCACTGTCGCTATCTCCTGTTTTTCTAATCATTACGGAAGTTGCTTTTATCACAACATTAACTCTTGATCCAACTCTAAGTCTGAGATTTCTTATTGATGTAGTTGTAATTACTGCGGACGCTAAATGATTACATCCTAAATCTACTAAAACTTCACCTACTACGCTTCCCATTTTTATGTCTGTAACTACACCTCGGAATCTATTTCTTGCACTTAGACCCATACCTGAATCTCCACTACCACTATCATTACCAACATTAGGTTCTTTAATAATAGGTTCATTTCTGTATGGATAGTACTCTTCATACATTCTTGGGTAATAATTTACAGGTTCACTATAATAACATCTTCTGCTATTGTAATACATTTTAAATCCTCCATTTATATTGTGTACATAATACTTTATACAATTAATATCTAACTTGTTCCATAATTTATATATTTTTTATACTCAGTTATATTATATAAAATTATAAAAAACACTCCTTATTAATAGAAGTGTTTTTTATAATTAATATACTTATTATATTTTATTATTACATTACATTTGAAACCATAAGTCGTCAGGATTATCACCAGTTCGCTGATCCTTATTTAGAGCATCTATAATTTTAACTTCTTCTTCAGTTAATTCGAAGTCATATACGCTAGCATTTTCTTCAATACGAGAAGGTGTATTAGACTTTGGTATTACAACATTTCCTTTTTGTAGGTGCCAACGAATAATTATCTGAGCAATTGACTTATTATGATGCTCTGCGATTATTCTAATAATAGGATCTTTAAGTACAGCACCTCTTCCTAGAGGACTCCAAGCCTCAAATGCAATATCATTTTTATCTACATAATCTTTAATTTTTGCCTGAGTTAAATATGGGTGGCATTCAACCTGATTAATAACCGGTTTAATATTAGAATTTTCAGCAAGTTCCTCTAAATGATGAATTTCATAATTTGAAACACCAATAGCTCTAACTAATTTTTCACTATATAATTTCTCCATTGCCTTCCACGTTTCAAAAAAACGTCTTTTACTTGGCCAATGAACTAGTAAAAGATCTAATTGATCCACACGTAAATCCTTTAAAGATTGTTCCACAGTACTAAGGGTACTGTCATATCCTTGATTATAATTAGCCACTTTAGTAGTTATAAATAATTCACTTCTTTTTACAGAAGATTCATCTAATATTTTTCCTAACAAAGCTTCGTTTTCATAAAATTGTGCAGTATCAAAAGCACGATATCCAACTTCTAGAGCCTTATTAATTGACTGATATCCTTTTTCTTCATCAGTAATTAAATATACTCCAAAACCATGTTGGGGCATTTTCACTCCATTATTTAAAGTTATAGTATCATTTATTGATTTAATCATAGTAAAACTCCTTCCTAATTATAACAAAAACTATTTATCTTGTATGAGTTAAATTATATTTATATAATGCATACAAGAGATATATGTAAGGTCGACGTCGACCTTACATATATTATATACATGAGTGAAAAAATTTTCAATGAACATTTTGTATATACTGGTTCCAATATCCAAATAGATATATTCCTATTTTTCAAAATCCTTATATAATAAGCTAGTTTGAATCCCATTATTCTTCTGGTACTTTCCCTTAGAGTATTTATCATAATTACCCTCTATAGAATGGTAATATATTTGACATATCTCAACATCCGCATATATTCTTATAGGCTGGATACAATGAATTTCTAAAGTCCAGTATCCGCAAAATCCAACATCTCCAAAGCCTGCTGTTACATGTACAAATAAACCAAGTCTACCCACTGAAGATCTTCCTTCAAGCATGGGAACAAATTTATCTGTTTCCGTATATTCTTTAGTTCTGCCAAGATAAAGTTTATTTGGCTCTAAAATTATACCTTCAGGTGGTATCATAATACTCTTAGCTTTATTTTCCTTCTTCATATCTAGAGTAAAATCTTCATATACCATTAATTCACTATGTAGTTTTAAATTATAACTATTTGGATTTAGTTGTTCTTCATTAAATGGTTCTATTACAATATCTTTACCCAGTTTATCTCTTATTTCTTTTCCAGATAATATCATCTTATTTTTTCTCCTTTGTCTACCTTATACTCTATATATCTACATCCAATTTTTCACGATAATTTCCAATACGATACAGTAAAAACAAGGTATTATAGTTTATTTTTATAATCTATATTTTAACATAACAAATTGCAAAATTATAGCACTTCAATTCATAGTGAATAAAAGTTCTTTGTTAGACTTTAAATTATTGCCATTCATCTTTAAGCAATCCAAAATAATTTTCATCTCTAAATTCTCCATTGAAATAAAATCGTTTTCTTAAGCAACCTTCATGTTTAAATGCTAATCTTTCAAGTATCATTTTAGAGCTTTTATTTTCATTATGTACTATTGCTTCAATTCTCTTCAAATGACTATTTTCAAATCCAAGCTTTATAATTTCATTAAGAGCCTTATGCATAAATCCTTGCTTCCAATAGGCTTTATTAAGTTCATAACCTATCTCTGCTCTAGTTGATTTATAATCAAAATTGTAAAATCCACAGGTACCAATAAGCTTATTGTTTTCTATATTAATGATTCCCCATCTTATTGATTTATGATCTTTATAATCATTAGCATATGTAAAAAACAACCTTTCTGTATCTTCAATATTTTTATGTGGTAACACATCATAATATCTCATTACCTCTTCATTGGAGAAAATCTCAAACATATCCCTAATATCATTAAAATTTAATTCTCTTAATATTATTTTATCTGTTTTTATTTCTGGGAATTCTTTGAATAAATTTTTTGTCATATTATTTTACCTCTCTTTTGTACAGCTATTTACTGTCAATTAATATTTAATAATTTTTTTACTTTAAGTATATAAAAATAAATAACAAGTCAAGTATACTAAAGAATAGTCCTTAACCTCTTTGATATATGTTTATAACAAAATACTTTAATTTCTACTAACTGTTCGTCTGGATAGAGTAAATAAAAAAAGTCCTGTTAGTACAATACCTGTTAGAGCTTCTGTACCAGTTAATAATCTAAATTGCTTTTTCGGAAGCAAATCTCCATATCCTAAAGTAGTAAATGTTACAATACTAAAATACAGTGAAGTATGAAAATCGGATTCTTTTATAACATCAAAATAAGAATATATAAAAGCATATATTACAATAGTAATCATTGAAGTTATAATTACTCGAAATGGCTTTTCACCATATCCAAATACCAATGAACATGCGTAGGAAAAAATCAACTGAAAAAAGCTTTTTATTTTTATTAAAATCCATAAAATTATAAATTGTAATAAATTATAGTTTCTATGAAGATACTTAATTAAAATTATGGAAAGACCACCCTTAAAATCTTTATAAAGTAATTTTCTATATTGTATACGTTCTCTAAAAGCAGCCCAACTTGCATCATCAATATTTCCTTCATTACTGAAATATTTTATTAATTTTCTATATATTGGTTGACTTTGTTCTGGATACTTTTCTAAAATTCTATATACAGGCAAAAAATTATTCCAACCAAAAAAATTATTTTTAGATAATCCCTTAACTGTAGTAAAATCATTATTGCTAAATTTAACATTAAAAAGTCTAGTACCCGTAAAGTCCGCATTATTTAAATCCACATAGCTTAAATAGCTAGATTCTAAATTTGCATTACCTAAATTTGCACTACTTAGAGAACCATAACTCAAATGTGATCTACTCAAATCAGCCTTATATAGATTGGCATTTGATAAATTTACACCGCCCCCAAAAAAGTTTTCCTCAATACTAGCACCACTTAGATATGCCCCCTCTAAAGAACCTTTATTGGAAATTTCTTTTTCAATGACATCTTTTAAATTATCTGCAAATCCAAAATACTCTCTTATTATATCTGCTTTATATTTCTCTTGTGTTTTTGAATGCCAAAAGCACATATCTGATCCTCTAAGCAGTTTCCTTCCACAATAACTATTAGTAAGGCTATAGTGATAACAACATCTATTTTCTGGAGGATTACCCCAGAATTCACTTAATCTATTAGCTAATTTTCTATAATCAACTGTAGTAATTGATGAATAGTACTTTCTTAGTAAATTTAATAAATTCATTATTTTTACCCTATCATTCCTTAAAAGCTTAATTTATTCCATAGTAGCAACACATAACTAGGAAATGTCACCTTATAGCTATTATGCCTTATTTCAGTAAAAATTATACAAAAAAACTTTAAAAAGCTGTGATATATAAATGTTATTTATCAAATACTCCACCCTGTTTAGTATTTTTAAATGCCCCTTGACTTTTTCCAATACTTTTGTCTGCTCTTTTAAGAGCACCTTGCTTTGAACTCTTTTTCTTTTTTTCTTCAATTATTTTTTTCATCATTTCAATATTTTTATCTGACATACTATCTCTCCTTTATATGTAATAATGTATTTGCGTTTAAATATAAATAATTCCTATATCACTTGTCACTATTTATATTAAGGCACATTCAAATAAATAACTAGTCAGTATGCTAGTCTATAATTAAACATTATAATATTTAATTTACCTACAATATACTAAGATTAATTATTACTTTTATACAATAGTATCATTTTATCCTATAATCTGCTATACTTATTCTCATATTAGAATAATAAAAAATATTAAGCTATCATTTTATAATATTAACAAAACTAAGGAGTACGCACTATGGAAAAAGATTATTTTAAAGATAGATCCTATGAATGCAAATTAGTAAACTCTATTAATATAGGTGACACTGTATATGTTTGTGAAAAATCCATGCAAAGATCTGCTTCTAAAATTGAAGATTTAGCAAAAGGAGTTGTCATTCGTAAACTTACAAGACACGATCATCCAAGAGGGATAAAAGTAGAAATCAAATCTTCTAATGGCAAGACAATTGTAGGGAGAGTTGTATACCTAGTCAGAGATAATAAAATTCTATACGGTAACAGAATTTGATGCATTGAATTCTAGACACCATCAAACTTTGTTGCCTTTATAGACATCTTATATCCTAAATTTATTATCTCAAACTCTCCTTCAACCTATTTATATTATTCCTAAATCTAAAATTTGTCTTTTCATCCTTACCCATTTCCTCCATAAGAGCATGAAATTTATCTATATCATATATACCTTTTTCAGTAAATATCTTATTTAAGACTTGCAATACCAAAAGAACTTCCTCCATTGCTTCTTCTGTAAATTCTTCTCTTGCCATTATATTTTTTAACAATTTCTCATTATCATTCATTAATCTCCCACCTTTTAATGAATTATTCTACACTAAATGGTAAATTCCTTCTTCATAATATTGAATTTAAACATAAACAGAGTTATTACATTAGAAATATTGCATTTCATAGTTATGTGATGAAAATAATAAAATCAGAGTAGACAATTATATAAAAAGAGAATCTAACTTTTAGATCTTATTATAACTAAAAGTTAGATTCTCTTTTATTGGTAAACTATATATTTTTATATAAAATATTAAATTATAAATCTTATTTTAACACATTTTCCTTCAAGTATTCAGTAAAGTTTCTCATTGAATCTGTATCCTTAAAATTAGCTTGAGCTCTCTTTGCATTTCCACCGCCTCTACCATTAAATTCTTTTAATTTTTCTTTAAATAATTTTCCGCATTCTACATCAAAAGAACCATTGTGAGCAAATAAAACCCTATTATCCTTTAAAGAACTTAGTACTAGAATATATTCTTCATTCTTTAGATGTTCATAAAGCTTGTCTAAGAAGTCAAAGCCCTCCTCTTTGTATTCCGCAACTATGTATTTTGAATCAGCCTTTTTTATTAGTTCCTGTGCTTCATTCTCAGCTATTTCACCATATAGATTTGAAATATTCTTTTTTAAGTTTCCTATTTCCTCTGTCTGACTCTTTACCTTATTTACAATTTCAGAATCTTCCACTGAGAATCCTCTGGCAATTTCTGTAACATAGTCATTCTTAGTCACATAATCTTTAAATGCTCTCCATCCACATTTAATATATATTCTAGTCATTCCCTTATTCTTTTCCCATTTTACTACTTTAATAGTACCTATTTCTCCGGTTCTCTGAACCTGAGTGCCGCAGCAAGCGCTATAATCTAGATTTTCTCCCATTTGTACCATTCTTATAGTTCCTTCAGCTTTAATAGCCTTTCTTAATGGAAGCTTCTCAGCTTCTTCCTTAGTTAAAAAATAAGTTTTTACAGGTTCATTTCTAAAAACATAGGAATTAGCTTCTATTTCGGCTCTCTTTATCATATCTTCTGTCATATCTTTAATTTTAATATCCATTGTTACATATTCTTCTCCAAGATGAAAACCTGCATTAGCAGCATGATATAGCTTAAAAAATGCTGCTGACATAAGATGCTCTCCTGAATGCTGTTGATTATGATCTACTCTTCTTTCAAAATCTGCTTTACAATCAACCATTTTATTAGTTGGTTTTTCTGGCATAACATGATATATTACATCATCCTTTTCATAAACATATTCCACCTTTATGTTATCTATATAACCTATATCAGAAGGCTGGCCTCCTCCTTCTGGATAAAAAGGAGTACTCTTTAATACCACTTCATATTTACCATCTTTCTCTATTATATCTTCTACCTGGCATTTTCCCTCACAAAGATATGGGTCCTTATAAAAAAGTTTTTCAGTTGTACTAGTCATATTCATTACTTCCCTTCATTTATATATTATAGCATTTTTACAATTCTACCATCATAGAATAAGTATAAATACTGTTCTTTAACTTCTTTTCCTGTTATTTTTGTAAGAGCCTTTGAATAATATTTCAGCTGATTTCTATATTTACTTACTACTTCATCTACATTTTTATCCGTTACATAGTCCGTCTTATAATCTACAAGCACTAAGCCATCCCCATCTTCAAAATAACAGTCTATAGCTCCTTGAAGCATTATAGTCTCATCTTCATAATTTTCCATAGGAATTTCTCTATACACATCAGAAGCACTCAATCTTATTACGAAAGGAACTTCTCTCCTTATATTTTCTGCTGATAGCATCCTTTCTCCCAAATCACTTTGGAAAAATCTTTCTATCTTTTCTACATCTACAGCATCTGCTTGCTTTTTAGTTATTAATTCTTTAAAAATCATTCTAGCTATTTGTTCCTTTATGCTTTCCGCTGTGAATGATAAGCTGAAATCTAATCTTTGCATTACCGCATGCATAGCTGTTCCTTTTTCTGCTGGTGTAAGACCCTTTTTTTCTTCTAAAAAATCAGGTCTTTTCTTTAGAACCGGTGGAAATATATTTCTTGAATATTCATCCTCAGAACTTTGCTGCCTTTTCAATTCTGTAACAGATACACTAGATGGTAATCCTTTGGAAATATTATATTTATATTCCCAGCTAAGTTTTCTGTTTATTTCCTCATAATAAGGAGTTCTTGGTTCTCTATTTTCTATTTCTGAAAGAATATTTTGAAGTATATCTATCTTACTTGATTTTTTATCTTGATCAACATTCCCCTCTTCACTAAAAGTATTAACTTTAATAAGTTCTTCATTTTTAGGCAATTTTATATTTACCTCTTCTAAGGAGTTAATATCTATATTACTTTGTTCACTATTATTCATATTTATATCATTACCCTTTATAGCTTCAGCTCTACTCCAAAGCTTTATGTCCCATTTTGACTCATCATAGCATTTACAGCTATCTTCTATAGATACATCTGCTTTTTCTCTTAATATTTCTCCATCTTCATGTTTCATAATAGCTGGGCATATCCAATCTAAATAGTTTCTTCCCCTTAGTATTATATTTTCTGATATTTTTTCTTCTTCATTATCCATATCAGCTGACCAGTTTAAAGCCGCTGCTGAAATATCTCTTACAGCACCTGTTATTATAAGTTTTTCTTTTGCTCTAGTTAATGCCACATAGAGTATTCTCATTTCTTCTGAAAGACTTTCCAATTTTATTTTTTTCTTAATTGCATTTTTAAATATAGTAGGATAAGATATTCTCCTCTTAAAGTTAACATAATCTGGACCTATCCCAAGGTTATGATGAAACAGTACAGATTTTGATATATCCTTTAAGTTGAAATTTTTACCGGTAGCTGAAAGTATAACTATGGGAAATTCTAGTCCCTTACTCTTATGAATACTCATTATTCTCACTACATTTTCATTCTCACCTAATATTTTAGCACTTCCCATGTCTTTACTACTTATTTTTAATTTGTTTATAAAGTTTATAAAGTTAAATAGCCCCTTATAGCTTGTATTTTCATAGGCTCTTGCCCTCTGAAATAGTATTCTTAAATTTGCCTGTCTTTGAACTCCTCCTGGCATAGCTCCAGCATAGCTATAATAGCCAGTTTCAGTATATAAATACCATATAAATTCGTCTATAGGCATATGTAAGGCTAAAGTTCTAAATTCTTTAAGTCCTCTTATAAAATCATAACATTTTTTAGCTAAAACCTTATTTATACTATTTTCTTCATCTAACTCTACATATTGTTCATTAATATGTTTAGTATTTTCCTCATCCTCTGCATAAATATCTTCAACATTATCTTGAATTCCATTATGAACATTGTTTAACTTTTCTTCATGATTCCCAAAAATATTATGATAAGCATCTTCATTTTCAGCATAAATCACCTCAGGACTTTCCTTAAAGAAATCATCATATTTAGTTGCTATAAATCTCATCAGTTCATAAAAATTGCTATTTCTATTTAAAGTTCTTATATCTATAATTTCTTCATCACTAAAAGAAGCTATAGGTGAACGCAGCACTGATAAAAGTGGTATGTCCTGAAGCGGATTGTCTATTATTTGCAAAAGCGAAAGTATTGTTTTAATTTCTGTAGTTTCAAAATAACCAGTTCCTGTATCTGCAAATACGGGGATATCAAATTTCTTTAATTCCTCCGTAAATGTTGGTGCCCAGTTTGACGTAGCACGAAGTAGTATCACTATGTCCTTATATTGAATGCTTCTGTAGTTATTAAGATTTTTATCAAAAACTGCATAGGGCTTATCTTTTTTATCTATAAGTTCTTTTATTTTTGCTGCTACCATTCTAGCCTCAAGCCTTATGTTATCAATATCCTCTTCTTGCTCCTCTGAATTTTCTTCGCTATTTTCCAATTTATCTTTACTTTTAATCTTATTTTTTTCAATTATATGAATCTCATTGTTACCTAGTTCACTAAATTCATCATTATCTACAATCTTAAATTCTGCTCCTGGCTTTAACTCCTCTCTTTCATCATAATTTAATTCACCTATGTTCTTTGACATTATAGCTTTAAATATGTAATTAGCTCCATCCACTACCATTTTTCTACTTCTGAAGTTCTTAAAAAGCAGTATCTTTCTATTCTTTGCTCCCTGTTCACTAGAATAATTAATATATTTTTCTAGGAAAAGTTCTGGCTTAGCCTGTCTGAATCTGTATATACTCTGTTTTACATCTCCTACCATAAACAGATTTGGATTTTCCATATTATTTCTGGATATAACCTTTAATATAACTTCCTGAACCATATTGCTGTCCTGATATTCATCTATTAAGATTTCTTCGTACTTTTCTCTAAGCTCAAGCGCTGCTTTTGAAGGTATTATGTTACCTTTTTCATCTTTATCCGTAAGTATTTTTAATGTAAGGTGTTCAAAATCATTAAAATCTATTATACCTCTGCTTCTCTTTTTCTTAATATATTCCCTATCAAATTCTATTACTAATTCTCCAAGACATTTCATCATAGGATAGAGCTCTCTAATGTGCTCTGCCATATTTTCTCCTGTGGAACTAAGTACTTCTTCTTGCATTTCTTTTATTTGTTTTTTGTACTTATCTCTTATCTTTTGTACTTGATCTTTTTTATCCTTATTTACATCTTTACCGCATCTCTTTAAGCTAGGAAAATTTACTATAGCTAAACAATCTATAAAACTACTCCATGAATTTTTAGAAGCTATGATTAAATCATTTACTATAGCCAAATCTTCTCTATAGGATTTATCATAAGGTAACAAAGTATCTTCTTTCTCTATAATATTTATTGCCTTTTCTATTATCCTATTTATTCCCGTAAGCTCTATATTTATATTTGACAGTATTTCCTTTGCCCAAATGGAATTTCCAAAGTCAAAATCTTCACTTATATTAAAAGCTTCTCCCATATTATGAAGCCATTGTTCTGGCCAAGGACTGCTCTTTGCAAAATTATAAAGAGAAAGTACCATTTCTATAAGAGCTGAATCATCTCTATTAGAACAATAACACTCTATTAAATTTAGAAAAATGCTATTTTCATCTTTCTCCTCATATTTTTTATCAAATAGCTCTTCTATGGCTTCATTCTTCAGCAAAATTGCTTCTGTTTCATCTGCTATTCTAAATTTAGGATCCAAGTCTATAAGGTGAAAATAATTTCTTATTACATTAAGACAGAAGGAATGAATAGTAGTTATTTTAGCTTTATTTAGTAGTATCAATTGCCTTTGAAGAAGTTTTGATTCCGGTTCCTCAAAAAGCTCTCTTGATATAGCTGCACCTATTCTCTCTCTCATCTCTGCCGCTGCTGCATTGGTAAAGGTAACTACTAACAATCTGTCTATGTCCACAGCATTCTTTTTATCTGTAATCATTTTTATTATTCTCTCTACTAATACTGCTGTCTTTCCTGACCCAGCAGCAGCTGCTACCAGCAGATTACACCCTCTAGTCTCAATAGCTTCTTTTTGTTCTTTCGTCCAGTTATTACCCACTATTTCTCCCCCTCCTCTTTCTTATTAAGAAGGTTCCAAACTTCTTCATCACTCTTATCTTGTACCACTCTATAACTATTGTCCTCCATAGATGTATCAAAGGAACATATGGAAGAATACATACAAAAATCACAGGGTACAGAATCTTTATTCTTACAAGGTTTAATACTTATATCTCCACTAAGCATACTTTCACAATTATTAGCTATTATATTTTTTACATGTTCCCTTAATAGTTCAAATTGATGTTTTGAAGCAGCTTGTGACTTTCCTAAGGAACCATCTTTGTTTATTCTAGCAGGAACAACTAAAGAATTACCTTGCATTTCTCTATCCATTTCTTTAATTATGTCTGGATCATCAATTAATAAACCTTTCATTTTAAATTTTTTCATTATTTCCTTTTCAATTTCATCATCACTTAAATCTTTACTACTCTTTATCATAGGATCATCTATTTTAAAATATAATACAGCTCCTGGAATAGGTTTCTTCTCTAGATCTCTTCCCTCTTCTGTAAGTATAGCATCAAGATAAAGTAAAAGTTGAATTTGAAGACCATAGTAAACATCTGAAAGCCTAAAAAGTTTATTTCCAGACTTATAATCTATTATTCTTATATAAGTTTCTTCGTCCTTTACTAGCATATCTATCCTATCTATTCGTCCTATTAATTTTATCTTTTCTCCAGAGGTAAGCTCCACCACTATAGGAGGATAACCACCATTCTCACTAAAGTCTATTTCATATCCCACAGGTTTAAAACCACTTCTCTTTATGTGGTTTGTTATTACAATAGCAGTTTTAGTAAGCACTCTTTTAAGCCTTTCCGTAAGATACTGATATCTAGCAGAGCTGTTTAATATAAAACTATTACTCTTTTTAACATTTTCCTCTACAATACTGCTTATACTTTCCTCGCACCACTGCTTTTCAAGGTCATCCCAAGAAAGCTGTTCAATCTTTACTTTTTCACTAAATTCATCTATTATCTTATGCATAAAAGTTCCTATATCAGGGTAACTAAGCTTAAATACTTTTCTTTCTTTTGCATTTAAACCATATTGAACATAATAGGCAAAGGGACACTGTGCATACCTCTCCATCCTTGATACATTTATATGCATATTATCACCATAAAGCTTTTTAGCCTTTTCACTATTGATAAGCTGCGTTTGATTTGTATAAGCCGCCCCACTAAAGGCTCTTTTACACTTTTCTCTCCAATATTCATAATTACTAAACCACTTATAAACATCTCTCCAAATTATAGCATCATCATCTTCATCTAATCTTTTTCTCAGCACATATATAAGCTTATTAAAAGCTGGTAATTTTGCATCTATAAGCTTCAATCTGTCTTCATCCGTTTCAGCAAAAATCAAATCACTTTCTTCAGTTATGTTTGGAAATATATTCTTTAATCTAGAAACTATTATAGAAGGTCTTAAACTTTTCCCCTCATAATCTGCCATAGGATAACTTATTCTAAGGTATTTCCCAGGAATTGTAAGCGTAGTATATACTAAAAACTGTTCTTCAAACGCAGCTGCTCTTGTATCCTTTGCCAGTTCTACTCCTCTTTCCCTTAAATTTTCTCTTTCCATATCACTTAGTATTCCCTCATCATTATTAACAGAAGGAAATACTCCATCATTTACTCCAACTAGATACAAAATACATATATCATGACTTTTTAATCTTTCTACACTTCCTACTAGTACCTGATCCGCTGATGGTGGTATTAATCCCATCTTATGTTCCCTAAAACCTATGGACATTATTTTAACAAATTCCTCTAGAGTAAGTGGAATTTCTCCCATCACTTCAACTGTCTGATCCAGTAATTCTATTATTATATTCCATATTTGACTATATTCATTGGCAAGGGTTTGTCTTCTATCTTTTTTAAATTTTTCAACTAAAGCCTCTACTTTTTCTGGAGCCTGTATTTCTGTTAAAAACTCAAATACAATTCTACATATTTCTTCTCCATTTTTCTTTCCTCTAGTATTTTTATAAAGCTTTTTTAAAGGTTCTATAACAATTTTCCTTATACCATTAACCTTATGCAAAAACTCCTCTTCTTCAATGGATATTTCATCTCTTCCAAACATAGAATCTGGTCTGTAATCCCAAAGTTCTTCCTCTAGCCACTTTTTCTTACCCTTTATTCCCGCTGCTAGAACATAGTTTTCAAGAATGTCTACTGATTCATTACTTACATTTGTAAGTCCCGTTTTTAAATACCTAAATACAGATTCATAGGACCAATTTTTAGTTAGTATTTCTATTACAGAAGTTATAAGTACAACTATTAGATTTCCTTCTATGTTTCTCTTTTCATCTATAAAGTAAGGAATTTCATATTCTTTAAAAATTGAAGCTATTATATTCTCATAATTTTGTAAGTCTCTTGTTACAACAGCTATATCTTTAAACCTATATCCTTTATCTCTACACATCTTTATTATATCTCTAGCTGTATTTTCTACTTCTGAATATGTATTTTGCGCTCTAAATAGTTTTATATCTACAGTTTTACTCTTATATTTTTCATAGGGAAAAGCAAATATATTTTTTTCTAAAAATGCAATTTCCTTGCTATCTTTAAATCTATGAAAGGGCTTTTTAGTAAGTACTATAGGTTTATCCAACTTTATATTATTATTTTTTATAATTTCTAAAATTCTATCTTCTGTTCCCTTAGTAAATTCAAAAATATCTGTACCATAGTTTTTTCCATCTTCATAATCACTAGTTAAAGCTATATTTACACGTTTAGCCTTTCGTGTAAGCTTTTCTATTATTTTATATTGTTGCGGTGTAAAACTAGAAAACTCATCAATCCAAATTTCAGCATTATTAAATATATTTGATTCATCAAGTTTTTCTTCAAGCACAGTTAAATCATCATCAGAATCTATATAATTTTTATGTAATAATATTTCGAATTCACCATATATTCTACTTAGATCCAAAAGTTTGTCTCTTAAATTCGTATTATTCTCCATATTTTCTGCAGTGTCTCTTAGAAATTCTGGTGTAATAGCATATCGCTTAAATTCACTTATAGAATCTGATATAGTATTTATAAACCCCTGCTGAGTTGCAGTTCCCCTAAATACCGTTAACTCTTCTAGGATTTTATCTACTATATGGAAAATCAGCATACATTTTCCTGCTGAATCCATATGTTGATGAGTAATTCCACCCACTTCATTCATTACCCTAAAAGCCATTCTTTTGAAACTAATAACTTTAACATTTAAATTTGATCTTTCCCCTATAGAATTTAAAACATTTTTTTCTGATTGAAAGGAAAATTGTTCCGGAACTAGATATATTAGAGGATATTCTACTTCCTTCTCTACTTTTTTCTTTATGTCCTCTATACAAAAATGACTTTTACCACTTCCTGCCCTGCCATATATAAATCTCAAACTCATAAATTCACATACCCTTCTAATTTCAAATATATGTATACTATACAAAAATCCTGTTGCCATTTAACTATTTATATTTAATTATATCCATATTTTAATCATATATCTCCATGTAAGGCACATTCAAATAAATAACTAGTCAGTATACTAGTCTATTTTGAATCCCACCGCGTCAACAGAACCCTAAGATAGTTCACTATCTTAGGAACCTATTTCCTTGTTGACTTCAAAATATACGTCGCATCTTTGACTTGTTATTTATTTTCATATGCCTAATTATTTATTATCTTTAATAAAATCATCTACATATATTCTATCACATTTTATTTGTTATTTCATTTTTAATAAAAAAAGCACTAAATTGAACCTCTTAGGGTTTAATTTAGTGCTTTTTTATAGTAACTAACCAATAATTAAATTTAGTTAATCTCTATTATTTATATATAGGAAATTTGTTACATAATGCTGTTACTCTTTCTTTTAATCCAGTTAAATCTTCATCTCTTTTTTCAATAGCTTCATTGATGAAAGCTGCTATCTCTTTCATTTCTTCTTCTTTAAAGCCTCTTGTTGTTACAGCTGCAGTACCTATTCTTACACCACTTGTTATAAAAGGGCTCTTTGTTTCAAATGGAATTGTATTTTTGTTTGCTGTAATTCTAACTGAATCTAAAAGCTTTTCTGCATCTTTACCTGTTATATCCTTGTTAGTTAAGTCTATAAGGATAAGATGGTTATCTGTTCCACCGGAAACCAATCTAAAACCATATTTTATAAGTTCTTCTGCAAGTACTTTTGCATTTTTTATTATTTGATTAGCATAGTCCTTAAATTCAGGTTTTAAAGCTTCTCCAAAACATACAGCCTTACCTGCAATGATATGCATTAACGGACCACCTTGCATTCCAGGGAATATTGTCTTATCTAACTCCTTAGCATACTTTTCTTTGCATATAATAGCTCCGCCTCTTGGTCCTCTTAGTGTTTTATGAGTTGTTGTAGTTACAAAATCTGCATAAGGTACTGGAGATGGATGTACTCCACCAGCTACGAGACCTGCTATGTGGGCCATATCTACCATTAAATATGCTCCTACTTCGTCACTTATTTCTCTGAATTTCTTGAAATCTATTATTCTTGAATAAGCACTAGCACCAGCTATTATCATCTTAGGTTTGCATTCAAGTGCTTTTCTTCTAAGTTCTTCATAATCTATAAGTTCAGTATCTTTATTTACTCCGTAACTAACTATATTAAATAATTTTCCTGAAAAACTAACTGGACTTCCGTGAGTTAAATGTCCACCATGACTTAAATCCATACCAAGAATTGTATCTCCTGGCTTTAATACTGAGAAATATACTGCCATATTTGCTTGAGAACCAGAATGTGCTTGTACATTTACATGTTCTCCACCAAATAATTCTTTCATTCTATCACGTGCTAAGTCTTCAGCTTGATCAACTATATAACAACCACCATAATATCTTTTTCCTGGATAACCTTCTGCATATTTATTTGTAAGATATGATCCCATAGCTTCCATAACCGCTTGACTTGTAAAATTTTCCGAAGCTATAAGTTCAATATTATTTTCCTGTCTTTCATGCTCTTTTTCAATTATTTCATATACCTTTTCGTCATTTGCCTTTACGTTTTGAAAATCCAATGTTTACACTCCCTTTATTGATTAAATGTTATTGTATTTTTCACTATAACTATGATTATATAATGGAAATACAAATAAAACAATAATAATTTAATTTATCCTACAAATATGATCAAATTATAATTAAAACCACACTTTAATTATCAATCTTTCAAAGTTAATATTAAGCTCTTTGTTTCTTATTATTTATGCTATAATATGTTTGTAAAATGAAAAATGCTATTAAGGAGATATTAATGGAGACCAATAAAATACTTGATTTAGCTGCCGAAGCTGGTAAAATAATGCTTGAAAATGGTGCAGAGACTTATAGAGTGGAAGAGACAATGATAAGAATATCTAAAGCTCTTGGAATAGTTTCTGTAGATGCCTATGCCACCCCAACTGTAATAATGCTTTCAGGTAAAAATGACAAAAATATAAATATTTCAATTGTAAAAAGAATAATAAGTAGAACATTTAATATAGATAAAATATCTAATATTAATAATCTTTCACGAACTATAGAAAGAAAAGGTTTTACTATTGATGATGTAGATAATGAACTTGTTTCTATAAAGAATAGTCCAATCTATTCAAATAAAATAACTCTATTGTCAGCCTGCTTTATTGGATCATTCTTCACAATTTTATTTGGAGGGGATTTTAAGGACTTTTGGTCAGCCTTTATTATAGCTGGAATAATTCAATTTTCTACATCCTTTCTATCTAAATTTAAAGTAGATTATTTTTTCATAAATATAGTAGGTGGTATGGAAGCTGCTCTTTTTGCAATTGTTTCTTATAAACTTGGTTTTGCTGTTCATTACGATAAAGTTATAATTGGTGATATAATGCTTTTAGTACCTGGTCTTGCCATAACTAATGCCATTAGAGATGCTTTAAATGGAGATTTGATTTCCGGTACTTCTAGAGCTATTGAAGCCTTTTTTATAGCAGTGGCTATAGCCGTAGGTACTGGTATTGTTTTCAAAATATGGTTTGACTTTTTAGGGGGTATCAGTATATGATTATGTATTCTATTTACTCATTTATAACATCTTTAGGATTTGCAATAATCTATAATGTAAAAGGTAAAAATGTTTTTTTGGCTGGTATTGGAGGCGGTGTTTCATGGCTTGTATATCTAATAGCACATCATTTATATAATTCTAATGTATTAGCACTATTTTTAGGTGCTGTAGCTGTTTCCATTTACTCAGAGGTAATGGCAAGGCTATTCAAAGCACCAGTAACCACTTTTATAATCTGTGGTATTATTCCTCTAGTACCTGGTAATGGAATGTATTACACCATGTATGAAATAATACTTGGTAATGTGGCAAAGGCTACTACTTATGGCATTCAAACTTTAGGTTCCGCAGGTTCTATAGCCATAGCTATTGCCATGGTATCATCCACATCAAAGCTTTTATTGATGAAAAAAAGAATATTCTCCTTAAATCAAAATAATCATTAGTATTTAGCTGATTCCACCGTTAATTTTATTCATAGATTCTAAATAAAATAAGGTTTAGTTCTATAATTTTTCTTAAATCATAGAACTAAACCTCTTATTATTTATTATTTTAAAATATACTTATTAAATTTCTAATTATATTTTCAGTAAAACAATTATTATTTCTTATTATAACATAGAAACCCCACCATGCCGTATGATGAACTTAAATGATAACCCGCTCTCGCAGGTGGGCACCGCCTTCTTGCTTCTTGTTCTTATTTAAACAAATAAGTATCATTCCACAAGGAGAGTTAGGTTCCCTGAAAAAAAGTGTTGGGTCAACATAAATTCACTTCTCGTACACAGTAGGGAAATATTCAATTGTTTCTACAATGTTATTATACTACAATATTATATTTTTTAGAATGGTAATTTACAATATTTATATACTTAAGCATACCGAAATAAATAAAAAGTTAACTATGTTAGTTATTCATTTGAAGATGCCTTATCTTCTTTTACCACACCTATACCCAATTCCTCAAGTTGTTTATCATCTACAAAATTAGGTGCTTCTGTCATAACGCAGGCAGCATTTTGATTCTTTGGGAAAGCAATAACATCCTTTATATTTTCTGTACCAGCAAGGAACATAATCATCCTATCAAGCCCATAAGCTAAACCGCCATGTGGTGGTGGACCATATTTAAAGGCTTCCAGTAAGAAACCAAAACTCTCCCAAGCACTTTCCTTAGTAAATCCAAGTACTTTAAACATTTTTTCTTGAAGATCAGTTTCATGGATTCTTATACTTCCCCCACCTAATTCTTCTCCATTTAATACTATGTCATAAGCCTTAGCACGAACTCTACCTGGGTCACTTTCAAGATATTGAATATCTTCATCCATTGGCATAGTAAAAGGATGGTGCTCTGCTTGAAATCTATTTTCTTCTTCATTGTAGGATAAAAGAGGGAATTCTGTAATCCAAACAAATCTAAATTCCTTATTATCCTTTAATATTTCTAATTCCTTTGCAAGATGTAATCTTAATTCTCCAAGAGACTTAAATACTACACTATTTTTATCTGCAACTATTAATATTAAATCATTAGTTTTAGCGTCCATAGTAGTTATTATGGATTTTAATTGTTCTTCTGTAAGAAATTTAGCTATTGGAGATTTTATTTCATTTTCTTTAACAGCTATCCAAGCAAGACCTTTTGCTTTAAAGGTCTTAACAAATTCTCCAAGCTTATCTATTTGTTTTCTTCCCATGGTTCCACAGCTCTCAGCTTTTATGGCCCTTACACTTCCGCCATTTGCTAATGCATCTTTAAATACTTTAAACTCAGTATCTTTAACTACTTCACTTAAGTCACTTATTTCCATACCAAATCTTAAGTCTGGTTTGTCGCTTCCATATTTTTCCATGGCAATTTTATAAGGCATTCTTTCTATTGGCGTTTTTACTTCCACTCCAGCTACTTCTTTAAATACTCTTTTTATAAGTTCTTCATTTAATGCTATTACATCATCTTCTTCTACAAAAGAAAGTTCCATATCTACTTGAGTAAATTCTGGCTGTCTGTTTGCTCTTAAATCCTCGTCTCTAAAACATTTAACAATTTGAAAATATTTATCAAAACCTGAAACCATTAAAAGCTGTTTTAAAAGCTGTGGTGATTGAGGCAATGCATAAAATTTTCCATTAAAATTTCTGCTTGGTACAAGATAATCTCTCGCTCCCTCAGGAGTACTTTTTCCTAACATAGGAGTTTCAACTTCCAAAAACTCTTTTTCATCCAAAAAATCTCTTATAATTTTTGCAGTTTTATGTCTTGTCATAAATATTTTCTGCATATCCGGTCTTCTTAAATCCAGATATCTATATTTAAGTCTTATATTTTCTCCTGCGTCCAAATTTTCCTTTATGTATATTGGTGGTGTTTCACTTTCAGATAGAATTTTTATATTTTCTCCAAGTAGTTCCACCATACCTGTTGGCATACTTTCATTCGGTGCTTCTCTTTTAACTATCTTGCCTGTAACAGCTATACAATATTCTGATCTTACAGTATCAGCTTTTGCAAAAGCATCCTTATTTATTTCTTCTCCAAACACTACTTGAAGTAATCCTGTTCTATCTCTCAAATCTACAAAGACAAGTCCACCTAGATTTCTCTTTTTTTGAACCCATCCCATAGCAGTAATTGTATTTCCTACATTACTTTCTCTAAGATCACCGCACATAACGGTTCTTTTGAGACCTTTTAATGCTTCTCCCATAGTACTTCCTCCTATAAAATAAAATTGTCAAATATAAATATATCATAAGTCTATTTAATTTTTTCTGCAATATCTTCTAAATCAGTTATGTCTATGTCTATTTGTTCTCCATCAATCATTCTCTTAAGCTTTGCTTTCTTTCCAATAAGTTCTGTTTCTCCAAGAACAATAGTATATGCTGCTTCAACTTTATTAGAATATTTCATTTGCCCCTTTACATTTCTAGACATGTGATTACACTCACATTTTATATTCTTTTCTCTTAAGGCATTTGCAATTTTTAGAGACTCAATTTTACTTGCTTCATCCATAGATGCAATATATAAATCTATATATTTAGCTTTTGGGATTTCTATTCCCTCTTCTTCTAATGTAAGTATAAGCCTTTCAAGCCCCATACCAAACCCTACTGCTGGCATTTCTGGTCCACCTACTTCTTGAATTAGCCCATCATATCTTCCGCCACCACAGACAGTAATGTCCTTATTTATAATTTCAAATACAGTTTTTGTGTAGTAGTCAAGTCCTCTTACTATAAGTGGATCTACCTTAAATTCTATTCCAAGAGCAGTAAGATAGCTTTTTAATTTATCAAAGTGTTCCCTGCAATCATCACATACATAGTCAAGTATAACTGGTGCACCTGCTACGATTTTTTTGCAGTTCTTATTTTTACAGTCTAATATTCTCATAGGATTTTTTTCAAATCTAGATTTACAATCATCACATAAATCATCATAATTTTCTTTTAGATATGCTTTTAAAGCATCGTTATAAGTTTTTCTACATTTTGGACATCCTATATTGTTTATATTTAATTTAAGACCTTTTATGCCAAATTCTCTAAAAGCTCTCATGGCAAGACTTATAATTTCTGCATCCAAAGAAGCTTCTTTAGATCCAAAAATTTCTATACCAAACTGGTGATGTTCTCTTAGTCTTCCCTTCTGAACATTTTCATATCTGAATACAGGTGTAAAATAATATAATTTAGTTGGTTGAGCTTCATTAAAAAGTGAATTTTCTACAAAAGCTCTTACTGCTGGTGAAGTTCCTTCTGGTTTAAGGGTTATACTTCTACCACCTTTATCTGCAAAAGTATACATTTCCTTTTGAACTACATCTGTAGTGTCGCCTACTCCTCTTTCAAACAATTCAGTACTCTCAAAAGCCGGAGTTCTTATTTCACGACAGGCATAAGTTGCTGCAATGCCTCTTAATTTATCCTCTATGTAGTGCCATTTGTAGGCATTTCCTGGTAACATATCCTTTGTACCCTTTGGTGCTTGAATTGCCATTTTATATCCTCCTCAATTAGTATAACTCATTTAAAAATTTTATTTTACTCTCAACTTTTTCTTCTATTCTTTTGATATATTCCCTTACATCTTTAACATTTGGAAATCTCTCTAATCTATTTTCCTCTAAAAATATAGTTTTAGAAACAGCATTGGCTCCTATTGCTATAATGGTTTGCCTCTCCTCAATCATCTCTATATTATAAATACATTCTCTTCCAAACTTTGAGTATCCTATATTCTCCATATTCCCCACCATATTTTTTTGCCTATACATATAATAAGGTTTAAGTTTTAAGTCTTTAGAAAGCTTTACTGTCTCATCATACATTTCATTAAGCTCATCTTGAGTTGCTATCTTCATATGAATGTTATTTAATATATTTTGATGTAGCTTTGATCCCCTTTTTAAGGACATACCATGTACAGTTAAGCTATCTGGACTTAACTGTAAAATTTCACTGCAAGTATACTTAACCTCTTCTAAACCTTCTCCTGGAAGCCCTACAATTATATCTACATTTATATTATCAAAACCTAGGCTTCTTGCAAGATTAAATTTATCTATTATATCTTTAGAATTATGACCTCTTCCTATAAGTTTTAGAGTAGCATCATTCATAGTTTGAGGATTTATACTTATTCTGTGAACTCCATATTTTTTTAATGTATTAAGTTTTTCTCTTGTAATACTATCTGGTCTTCCACATTCAACTGTAAATTCTCTTACATTATTACCCTTTATAAAACTATTATATATCCTAAACATAGTTTCTTCAAATTGTTTATTATTTATTGAAGTAGGAGTCCCCCCTCCAAAGTATACACATTCTATATTTAGATTCTTGCTTTTAATATATTTATATATATTTTCCATTTCATAATACATTGCCTGCAAATAGTCATCTACTATACCCTTACAGTTTTGTATTGTATCTGATATAAAACTACAATAAAGACATCTAGTAGGACAAAAAGGCATACCTATATATACGCTTACAGAATTATTATTTTTATTTACAAAATTCTCTTCTTTTTCAGCCACATCTATGCAAAGGTTAATTTTATCTTCCCTTGTTAGACTATGCTTTGCAAAGTATTCTTTTACTTCCTCTTTTGTTTTTCCATCTTTCATAAGTTTTAAAGCTATTTTAGTAGGTCTAATACCTACGAGAGTTCCCCAAGGAAGTTCTATATTTACATCTTTACTTAAGAACTTATACAATATTTTCTTTACATTCTCTTTTGAAGTTAATTTATCTTCAAACTTAAAATCTTCGCATAAGTCATTGTGTAAAATTTTAATACTATAATCTCCTACTATTACGTTATAATCATATTTATCGTCATTCACAAAATGTATTTCATCATAAAACAGATGAAATATATTATATATCTCATATTTAAATTTTTCATTAAGAATTTTTACATTTGCCATATTTTCTCCATTGGTTTTTAGCCTTAATTTAACAATTACTTATACTACAAAAAAGGATTATTATTTCTTTCAAAACCTATACTTGATTTTGGTCCATGTCCTGGATAAACTATTGTGTCCTCAGGCAAAGGCAATAGTTTATTCTTTATACTGCTTATTATTGCACCAAAATCTCCACCTTTAAAATCCGTCCTTCCAATTGATCTATGAAAGAGTGTATCCCCTGTAAAGATTGTATTACCTATTAAAAAGCACATACCTCCAGGTGTATGTCCTGGAGTTTCTATGCATTTAATTTCATAGTTTCCAAACTTAATTATATCACCTTCATTTAGAAATTTATCTCCATTTTCGTCTTTATTTCCATAAATAGGTACATTCTTATCTATTAGTTCTGAATCTTTCTCATTTATATAAACGCTACACCCAAATTCATTTCTAAGTTCACTAACTGCTCCTGTATGATCTGCATGTCCGTGAGTTAATAAAATCATTTTAACTTCAGCCTGTGAAGCTTTTATATTATTTATAAGCATCTGTGCATCACCACCTGGATCAATTACAGCTGCTTCATTAGCAACTTCATCAATTAAAATATAGCAATTAGCATCATAAATACCTGCTGGTATAATATTAATTTTCATAATTAGCCTCCTAATTTTTTGTTCTATATACTTCCATAACGCCTCTTAGTTTTTTTATGTTTCTCATAAGTATATCTAAATGACTTATATCAACTATCTTAATCTTAAAAGTCACAAAGGCTATGTCTCCTTTTACTGCCTTTGCACTCATAGATTGAATGTTTGTATCCATTGAATTCAAAATTTCCATTATATCTGTTAAAAGCTTTGGTCTATCATCTGCCTTTATCTGAATCTCTGCCACATAGGCTTCACTTCCATTTCCCCATGCAACTTCTACTATTCTTCTGCCATCTTGTTTTATCAAATTATTAGCATTTTCACAGTCTTTTCTATGGATAGATACTCCTCTTCCCTTAGTTATATATCCTATTATGTCGTCTCCCGGCACAGGATTGCAACACTTGGAAAATCTTACCAATATATCTGTTTCACCTTTTACAGTAACCCCAGGATTATAAGTTTTCTTTGCCTTTTCTTTTCTAGCTTCCTTACTTATATGTTCTTTTATATCCTTTAAAGCTGTTTCATCCGTATCCACTGAACTTTTACCAGTCATGCTTTCCTTTAATTTTGAAACCAATATAGAAGCTGAAGTGCTTCCAATGGCTACTGATACGTAGAGATCTTCAAGACTGTTAACACTATTTTTCTTTAAAATTTGATCTAATCCAATTTCTTTTATAAATTCCGCAAAGTTATAGCCTTGTTTCTTAGCTTCTTTTTCAACTACCTCTTTACCTCTACTTATATTTTCTTCTCTTTTAGCTTTTTTAAACCAAGATTTTATCTTAACCTTTGCTTGATTACTTTTCACACTATTAAGCCACTGTATATTGGGACCTTTTGTTATTCCCGATGTTAATACTTCAACTATTTCACCTGTTTTAAGTTTATAATCTAATGGTACGATTTTCCCATTAACTTTACCACCTATACATCTATTTCCTATATCTGTATGTATTTTATAGGCAAAGTCTACAGGGGTAGCCTCGGAAGGAAGATTAATTACTTTACCATTAGGAGTAAATACAAAAACCTCATCTTCGAACAAATCTATCTTAAAGCTCTCCATAAATTCTTCAGGATTAGTAGTTTCCTTCTGCCAATCTAGCATTTCTCTAACCCAAGTAAGCTTTGTATTAAAATCTGCTTTTACAGGTTCACTATCTTTACTATCAGCTTCTTCAGTTATACCTTCTTTATATTTCCAATGAGCAGCAATACCATATTCTGCAGTTTTATGCATTTCATAAGTTCTTATCTGTATCTCAAAGGACTTTCCCTGCGGTCCTATAACTGTTGAGTGCAGCGACTGATACATATTAGGTTTTGGCATAGCAATATAATCCTTAAATCTTCCTGGTATAGGTTTATACATTGTGTGCACAATTCCAAGTACTGTATAACATTCTCTTATATCATTAACTAAAATTCTTATAGCTGTTAAATCAAATATTTGATCTAATGTTTTGTTTTTATTAACCATTTTTCTATATATACTATAAAAATGTTTAGGTCTTCCATCTATATCCGCTAATATATTTGCCTCTTCGAGATTTTTATGTAAGTCCACTACTATGTCCTTGATATATTCTTCTCTTTCAACTCTTTTTTCTGATATATCATCTACAAGTTCATAATATTCATTTGGCTTCATATATCTAAATGCCAAATCTTCAAGTTCCCATTTTATCTTTGAAATACCAAGTCTATGAGCAAGGGGAGCAAATATATCTAAAGTTTCTTTCGCCTTTTCCTTTTGTTTTTTCACTGACATATATCTTAATGTTCTCATATTGTGTAATCTATCTGATAATTTTATTAATATAACCCTTATATCCTTTGCCATTGCAAGAAGCATCTTTCTTACATTATCAGCCTGTTGTTCTTCTTTTGTTTTATAACTTATTTTGCCAAGCTTTGTTACACCTTCAACTAAATCTGCTACTTCACTATTAAATTCCCTAGTAACATCTTCATAGCTGTATTCCGTATCTTCTATAACATCATGAAGAAGACCAGCAGCTATAGTATTTTGATCCATACCCATTTCTGCCAAAATACATGCAACTTCCTCAGGGTGTATAATATAAGGCTCTCCAGATTCCCTTTTTTGCTTTTTATGGGCATCTACAGCAAAGTTATAGGCTTTATTAATAAAATCTTTATCAACATTATAACAGTATTTATCTATTGTTTCCATTAACTTGCTCAGCATTCTGCTTTCTCTCCCTAAAATCAAAGGCTGGTTTAACAACCAGCCAAAATTATTTTTACTAATATTATATATTATAATGTCTTTTTTTGCAATTTAAAATTAGGTATATTAAAGTAAACGACAAGTGACAGATCACAGCTATATTTTGAATCACATGAGAAAAGCATAACCTTCTGATAGTGCGGATATCAGAAGGTTATGCTGACACAGTATAATACAGAATATACTAGTATACTTATTGGTTATTTCTTTAAAATAACGTGTATTATAATAGCTTAATTTGTCAAAAATCAAAACTCATATGTAATTAATGAATTTATGTCATATTTTTTTAGTTTTTCTCTACCTTTAAGCCCAGTAAGCTCTATTAAAAAATTTATAGAAACAATTTCTCCACCCATTTCTTCAACAATTTTTGTTACTGCCTCTATAGTCCCACCAGTAGCCAATAAATCATCTACTATAGCTATCCTTTGTCCTGGTTTTATAGCATCTTTATGTATCTCTATAACATCTTTCCCATACTCAAGACCATATTCCATACCTAAAGTATCACAAGGCAATTTTCCTTTTTTTCTTGCAGGTACGAATCCTGCATGGAGTACATAGGCAAGTGGCGTTCCAAACATAAATCCTCTTGCTTCTGGTCCTATAACTATGTCTATGTTTTCATTTTTTAGATTTTCAGCAAAAGATTCTATAACATATTTAAAGCCTTCTTTATCTTTAAGTAATGTAGTTATGTCTTTAAAACTTATTCCCTTCCTTGGGAAGTCCTCAATAACTCTTATTTTACTTTTTAAATTCATCTTTTATTCCCCCCTAAATCAATACCCAAAACCCAATACCTTTAATTTTGGGTAATACATATATCATCACATAATATTAATGTAGTATTATAAATATCCCTTTGAAACTTCTTTATTTAAATACTTAGCAATTTGAAGTGCCCTGCTACTATCATGAGTAGTAAAAAGCTCTATTGCAATTCTAGCATTATCCACTCTTCCTTCTACGATTCTCATAGAAATAATTGAACTTGCTAACCTAAATGCTGTAGTATTATTAATCTCATTTAAATTATTGATTTTCATAAGTGCTTTTATTCCATAGTTATTGGTAGTAGCAATATGATTTATACCTATATCTACTATGTTTTTATTTTCAGTTTTTATAGGAAATTCACTGGCAAGTGTGCCAATCATAGCTAAATCTACGTATTTATATACACCTTTAATTTTATAATATACAGAAATAGCTTCACAAAATTTAAATGCAATTCCTGCTGCTGATAAAAATTTAAAAGGATAATTGCAGAATTTCTTATTTGGATTTATAACTATAGTTTCTTCACAGGCACTATAAGCCTGATGATAATCAGTAATCACAACATCTATACCAAGTTGTTTAGCTAATTTGATTTCTTTTTTTGAATTACTACCACAACCTACTGTTATAAGTAAATCTACACCAAGATATTTTATGTAGTTGTTTAAAGATTCACTACTTATAGTATATTCTTCATCCATATCATCCGGTATGAAATATTCTACATCTGCATTAAGATACTTTAAAAGTAAAAATAGTATGGATATACCACATATACTATCTACATCGCCGTATCCATAGATTATTATTTTCTCTCTATTATTTACTGCCCTAATAACTCTATCAATAGCTTCCTGCATACCATCCAATAAAAAAGGATTATGAAATTTTGGCTGTTTTAAATAGTGAGCATTTTCTTGAATTATCTCCATAATTTATTCCTCCAGCTTTGTAGAAAACATAATATATTATATAGTATAATGCCTTATAATACAAATATTTTTTCAAATTTCATCTTAGGTACATTCAAATAAATAACTATTCAGTATGCCAGGCTATTTTCATATGGCTTATTCCCTCATATTATTACATACACAAGGTTAATTAACTACTAAAAAAATCGAAGCACAACCTAAAAGTCAGTTACTTCGATTTTTTAAACTTCATTAATCTATTTGACTAATTCTTTCTTTTTATCAATTCTATTTTTTAATAAATACCATATTGGACTAGCTATGAATATTGAAGAATAGCATCCTGAAACTATACCAATCAATATTGGAATAGTAAATTCTCTTACACTTGGAACGAATATATGTACGCAAGCTATTGTAACCACTGTAGTTGTAACAGTGCATATGGATCTTCCTACTGTTTGAGAGATACTTGTATCGGCAATTTCTATAGTGTCTTTTCCTCTCATCTTCTTCTGATTTTCTCTTATTCTGTCAAATATAACTATTGTATCAGCTATGGAATATCCTATTATAGTTAAAATTGCTGCTATAAAAGGTGTATTAATAGGAAGATTTCCTATAGAATAGACGCTCAATGTAATTAATACATCATGTAAAAGCGCAATTATAGCTGCTACACCAAATTTAAATTCAAATCTGTAAGCTATAAAACCTAACATGAGAATCATAGATACTACTAATGAGATTATAGCTTTTTTTATAAGGTCGTTTCCAACCGTTGCACCTATTCTATCTCTTTCTATCAAATCCGAATCCTTCAACTTATACTTATTTTTTATATCATTAAATAGTTTTGTTGAATTTTCATCTGAGATAGCCTCACTATTAACTCTTATGTCTAATTCTTTATTATTGGCCTTAGTAGTTTCAAATTCTTCAGTTTTAACATATTTTTTTATTATTTGATCTGCATCAGCCTTGTTAAAATCTTTGTTAATATTTATTCGAATAATTGTACCACCTTTAAAGTCTATTCCAAAATTTAGTCCTCTATAACATATAAATCCTATTCCAATTACAATTAGAATTATAGAAATGGTAAACCAAATTTTTCTTTTCTCAACAACTCTTAGCATTTGATTACCCCCTCTTTACTCCAAAATGTTCAGGCTTACTAATAAGACCTATGTTTATTGCCCAATTCATTAAATGCTTTGTTACAAACAATGCCGTAAATAAACTTATAATAACTCCTATTATAAGAGTTAAGGCAAAGCCCTTTACCACACCTGATCCTAGGAAGTACAACACAACACCAGCAATTATGGTATTTGTATTTGAATCCACTATGGAGGATAAAGCATTTTGGAAACCGGCCTTAGTAGCAGATTTTATGGATTTTCCAACTTTCAGTTCTTCTTTTATTCTAGCAAAAATCAATACGTTAGCATCAACTGCCATACCAACTGTTAATAGAAAGCCAGCTATACCTGAAAGCGTAAGGGTAGCACCTATACCTGAGAATACTAAAAGTACTAAGAATACATATAGCACTAATGCTATATCTGCCATAATTCCTGGACGTCTAAACCATATAAACATAAGCGCAAAGACTATTGCTATACCTATTCCACCAGCACGAACACTCATAGGTAATGCAGTAGACCCAAGGGTAGGACTTACAGTTTGAACCTGTACTGTTTTTAGTGTAACAGGAAGTGCACCAGCACTTATAATGTCTGCCTGACGCTTAGCTTCATCAAGTGTTGCTGACCCGCTTATTTGTGCTTTACCATCACTTATAACCGCATCTACTGTAGGATCTGTCAGTATATCTTCATCCATATAGATGGTAATTTTCTGACCTAAATATTTTTGTGTGGCATCTGCAAATTTTTTAGTACCACTATCACTTAACTGAAGATTTATTATTGGTTTATTTGTCTGTGGATCTGTACCTGGACTAGCACTTTTTACATCACTGCCCGTAAGTATTGTTGAATTGTCAGGGCCAACAAATTTAAGCTTTCCAGTTTTACCTATGTTTTTCAACACCTCATCTGGATTAAATTTACCTGGTACATTAACTCTTATCTTGTCAGTACCCTCTTTAGCTACACTGGTTTCACTTACACCCATTTTATTTACTCTTAAATCAAGCAAATTAATAGTTCTCTGCATAGTAGCATCTGATACATTTTTATCTGTAATCTGTTGAACTACTGATACTCCGCCTTGAAGGTCAAGACCTCTATTTATAGTTTCTCCAAAAGATTTTATCCTATAGGAGTCTCCTATATTTAGACCAAAGGCACCTAGATAGGCTAAAACTGCAATTACTACTACACTTAGTACAAAATAGACTGTACTTTTTTTCTTCATTTTCATCCTCCTTAGTTGACAATAATTTTAGCTATACAGTTTAAATTATAGTTGTATCTATAGAAATAGTCAATATTAGGTAATTGTTAACTTATCTTAAAATAAATAGTGATTTAGTATGCTGGTCTATTTTATCCTATTACTTATTTTCAGATGGCTTATTCCATAGTTTTTGCCTTTAATGCTATAGAACACTCAATTCTCTTCTTCTGCATTTTACAACCTATCTCATAAGGCACATTAAAATCCTTATTAAAATTATAGTTGTTTGCTTGACATCCACCACTGCAATAAAATCTTGCCCAGCAATCTATGCATTTTGGCTTATTATATATATGAGCTTCTTTAAAATCATTAGAAATTTTTTCATTTAAATTTCCATCAAATATAGTTCCTAACTTAAAGTCCTTATTTCCTACAAATTGATGGCAAGGATATACATCTCCATCAGGAGTTATTGCCACATATTCATGTCCTGCACCACAACCTGATATTCTCTTGTATACACAAGGTCCCCCTTGAAGATTTATATTAAAATGATAAAATTTAAATTCGTTTCCCTCTTTATGCCTTTTAAGCATTTCATCATATAATTTATCGTACTGCTGAAATATAGTATCAAGGTCTTCTTCTCTTATGGAAAGAGGATTATCATCTGGCAATACCACTGGCTCAATTGAAATTTCCTTAAAACCTAAATCTGCCATATGCTTTACATCTTCAAAAAAGTCTGTATTATTTCTTGTAAAAGTACCTCTTGCATAATACTGTTTATTTTTATCTCTCATATCTACCATCTTTTTAATTTTAGGTAGAATAGTGTCATAACAGCCACTTCCATCAGCTCTTACTCTAACATTATCATTAACTTCTTTTCTACCATCTATACTTAAAACTATATTTCCCATATTCTCATCAGCATATTTCATTATTTCATCATTTAATAGGGTAGCGTTAGTAGTCATAGTAAATCTTATATTTTTGTTATGTAATTTTTCCTGTTCTTTTGCATATTCTACTATTTCCTTCACTGTATCAAAAGCCATAAGAGGTTCGCCACCAAATAAATCCACTTCGATATTGTTTCTTGGTCCTGAATGTTCTATTACAAAATCAATAGATTTTTTACCAACTTCAGGCGACATTAACATTCTACAACCCTTGTATTCTCCTTCTTCTGCAAAACAATATTTACACTTCAAATTACAGTCATGAGCTATATTTAGACAGAGAGCTTTAATATATGATTTACCCTTTGTTGAAGTTCTTGCAATTTCTTCGTATAAATCCTTTGAATAAAGAACTTCCTCATCAACAAGTTCCTTTATTTCCTCATAAGCCTCAGCTATCTCTTCTTTTGAGTAAATACCAGAAAACTTATTAATAAGTTCTTCTTTAGTTTTTAAACCGTCCTCATCCAACAAATCATAAACTAACTTGTCTATTGCATGTACACTTCCTGTATTTACATCTATAACGTAATAATCATCGTCTTGAACAAATTTATGAATTAATGACAAATCATTTTCCTCCCTAGAAATAAATTTAAAGCAGTAACCAAGGCATCTAAAATAAACAACCAGCATACTTGCCAGTTATTTATTTGAAGATGCCTAAATGTTACTGCTTAAATTAAATTGATTATTTTTCACAAGCTAAATTTGCAACTGTACACGAAGTTTTACATGCTGATTGGCATGAATTTGCACACTCTTTGCAGCCAGGCTTTTTTAAGCTTTCTTTTATGTTTGATTTGTTAATACTTTTTATGTGTTTCATGAAAATTCCTCCATTCAATAAACTTACTTGCTCAATTATAACATAATAGCTCTTCTAAATAAAGACACTCTATATATTAATTCCTAGCATTCCAGCTAATATTCCTACAAATACACATAAACCGAGTCTTGATAAATCCTTGATAGTTAGCATAGCATCCCTGCTATCAGCAACAATAGCTACTAAGTAAAATATTACAAAATAAATTAGTGCTACCATAAGTCCGTTTAACCAGCCCTTTTTTCCAGTTTTCCTTGATGCATAAATAGCTCCATACATTACACTTAAAAGGGTAGCAATAATAATAAGTACTGAGGTAATACTTTCATCAAGTTGCACAAAATGGACCACTACTGCATATATAAGTAATATAGCAAGAGTCATAAAGAAGCCCATAAGTACACCTTCTATGACATTAACATATATTCCTTTTCTTCTCTTTTCCATAAAAACACCTCCTATCTATTACTATTTATGTAGACAAGAGGTGTTTTATTACTACTTACTTACTTTTTATTTGCTTGATTCAATTTCTTTTGACTCCTTGTTAACAACACCCTTTATAGCTGTCTTTAAAATCTTTATTCTTACACTGTCAGGACCAGATTGAATAATAATATAATCCTTTTGAATATTAATAATCTTTCCCATGATGCCACCAGTGGTTACTACTTCATCATTTACTTTAACAGCTTTCATAAGTTCACTGAATTTTTTCTTTCTTTTTCTTTCAGGTAAGAATATCATCATATAAAATAATCCAAGAACTATTACCATATAGATTATAATTACAAAATTTTGATTCATAATAACTCCTCCTTTCTATGCTCTTCCATCCCACATACTTAATTTTTCACTTTTAAATTCATCAAAATAATCACCATCAATAGCATTTCTTATGTCTTCCATAAGTTTATTGTAAAAATATAAATTGTGGAGTACACATAGTCTCATGGCAAGCATTTCTTTAGCTTTAAACAAATGCCTTATGTATGCTCTTGAATAGTTCCTGCAAGCAGGACACTGGCACCCTTCATCTATTGGTGAAGAATCCAATTGAAATTTTGCATTAAACAAATTTATTTTACCATATTTTGTGAACACATGTCCATGTCTTCCGTTTCTAGCCGGAAGTACGCAATCAAAGAAATCTACACCTCTTGCTACCGCTTCTAAAATATTGCTTGGAAGACCTACACCCATTAAATAGATAGGCTTATCCTGGGGTAAATGTGGAGTTACAGAATCAATAATTCTATACATTTCCTCATGAGTTTCTCCTACAGCAAGACCTCCAATAGCATATCCGTCTAAATTAAATTTTGAAATTGTCTTTGCATGTTCTATTCTTATATCCTCATAAATCCCACCTTGATTTATTCCAAAAAGCATTTGTTTTTTATTTATAGTGTGGTCAAGAGAATTAAGTCTATCCATTTCTATTTTACATCTCTCTAACCATCTGGTAGTTCTTGCCACTGATGCTTCTACATAATCTCTTGGTGATGGATTAGGAATACATTCATCAAAAGCCATAGCAATAGTAGAGGCTAAATTACTTTGAATTTGCATACTTTCTTCTGGTCCCATAAAAATCTTTCTTCCATCTATATGTGAACTAAAATATACTCCCTCTTCCTTTATCTTTCTTATACTGGATAAAGAAAAAACCTGAAATCCACCTGAATCCGTAAGTATAGGTCTATCCCAATTCATGAATTTATGTAGACCACCTAATTCCCTAACTACCTTATCTCCTGGTCTCAAACTCAAATGATATGTATTTGAAAGTTCTACCTGACATTTTATTTCTTTTAAATCCATAGTTGATACTGCACCCTTAATAGCTGCTAGTGTACCAACATTCATAAATACAGGAGTCTGTATAGCTCCATGAGGAGTTACAAATTCTCCTCTTCTCACTTTACCCGTTTTTTTCAGCAATTTGTACATTATGTTATTCTTCTCCTCATCTTAGGCACATTCAAATAAATAACTAGTCAGTATGCTAGTCTATTTTGAATCCCACCACGTCAATAGAACCCTCAGATAGCTCACTATCTGAAGAACCTATTTCCTTGTAGGTTTCAAAATATACGTCGCATCTTTGACTTACTATTTATTTTCATATGCCTTATCTAATAAACATAGCATCTCCAAAGCTAAAGAATCTATATTTTTCCTTTACTGCTCTTTCATATGCATTCATTACTATTTCTCTACTGGATAGAGCACTGACTAACATTATTAAGGTGGACTCAGGCAGGTGAAAATTTGTTATAAGTCCATCAACCACCCTGTATTTGTATCCAGGATATATAAATATATCAGTCCATCCTGTAGATTCCTTAACTCTTCCCTTTTCATCTCCAATGGTTTCAAGAGTTCTTGTAGAAGTTGTTCCTACAGAAATAACTCTTCCACCCTTTTCTTTTGTATCATTTATTGTATCTGCACTTTCTTTTGAAAGTATATAAAATTCTGAATGCATATGATGCTGTTCTATATTTTCAACCTTTACTGGTCTAAAAGTACCAAGACCTACATGTAAAGTTAAAAATACCGTTTTTATTCCCTTTTTTCTTATTTTATCTAAAAGTTCATTGGTGAAATGTAGACCCGCAGTTGGTGCAGCAGCAGATCCTTCATTTTTTGAATAAACGGTCTGATACTGCTCTTTATCTTTTAATTTCTCTGTTATATAAGGAGGAAGTGGCATTTGACCTAATTCATCCAAAATCTCTTCAAAAATACCCTTGTACTCAAATTTTATTATTCTATTACCTTCTTCTGCTACTTCCTTTACTTCTGCCTTTAGAATACCATCTCCAAATTCAAACCTGGCACCAACTTTTGCTTTTTTACCAGGTTTCACTAGTGTCTCCCAGGTATCCTTATCTATTCTCTTTAAAAGGAGTAATTCTATTTTTCCACCGCTACCTTCTTTAGCCCCTATGAGCCTTGCAGGAATAACCCTAGTATCATTTAAAACCAAACAATCTCCAGGATTCAAGTAATCAATTATATCTTTAAAAACCTTATGTTCAATTTCACCTTTATCCTTATTTAAAACCATTAATCTGCATTCATCTCTTTTTTCTGCTGGATGCTGCGCTATTAATCCCTCTGGTAAATCAAAATCAAAATCCTTAAGTTGCAAAAACTCCACCCTCTTTAAAAATTTAGCTATAATATATAAGGTATTTTCACATACCTTACTTATCTTTTTTATTGAATACGGAACACTGAGTATAATCTTTATCTACGTTCCTATTTCTCTTTAAATGCTTGTATGCTTTATCCGTTGCCACTCTTCCTCTTGGTGTTCTGGTAATAAACCCCTTTTGTAGTAGATAGGGTTCATATACCTCATCTAGGGTATCTAGTTCTTCTCCTATAAAATAAGCTAAGGTTTCAAGCCCTACTGGTCCTCCATTAAAGTTATCAACTATACCTTCAAGAATTTTATTATCTATTCTATCAAAACCTTCTTTATCTACTTCTAAAAGTTCTAAAGCTTTTTCTGCTGATTGAATATCAATAATACCATTTCCCTTAACTTCAGAATAATCTCTGACTCTCTTTAAAAGCCTATTGGCAATTCTAGGTGTTCCTCTTGAACGTCTAGCTATTTCAAGTGCAGAATCTTCTTCTATTTCTATCTTTAATATAGATGCAGATCTAACTATTATCTCTTTAAGCTCTTCATCTTCATAAAATTCCATAGGACACATTACTCCAAACCTATCTCTAAGTGGAGAAGTTAAAAGTCCTACTCTAGTAGTCGCCCCAATTAAAGTGAATTTAGGAAGATCTAGTCTTATGGATTTGGCAGCTGCACCCTTACCTATAATTATATCTAAAGCATAGTCTTCCATAGCAGGATATAGTATTTCCTCTACACTTCTGTTTAATCTATGAATTTCATCAATAAATAACACATCGAATTCAGATAAACCTGTGAGTATAGCTGCTAAATCCCCTGCTCTTTCTATGGCAGGACCTGATGTTATTTTAAGATTTCCTCCCATTTCCTTTGCAATAATATTAGCAAGAGTAGTTTTACCAAGTCCCGGGGGGCCATAGAATAAAACATGATCTAAAGCTTCTCTTCTCTTCCTGGCTGCCTTCACAAAAATGTTAAGTTTTTCTTTAACTTTATTTTGTCCTATATATTCTTTTAGCCTTTGCGGTCTTAAGCTATACTCTATATCAACATCTTCTCCTAAATCTACAGCACTTAGTATCCTTTCCTCCATATTCTCCCCCCTAATTCATTAAAAACTTTAAGCATTCTTTAATTATACTTTCTAAACTTTCAGATCTGTCTGAAGCATCTATTGCTTTTTCCGCTTCTTTTTCTGAATATCCTAGTGATATAAGGGCTCCCATAACTTCAGCCATCTTTTTATCCTGTTTGAAAATATCTTCTGAATTTTCATCATCTGTGGCTTTTAGCACAAATTCATCTGCTTCAATCTTGTCTTTTAATTCAAGAATTATTCTCTGTGCTATTTTTTTACCTACTCCCGGAGCCTTTGTTATTACTTTTTCATCTCCAGTTAATATGGCATATTTCAAATTATTAACCGTGCATATAGATAGAAGAGACAAGCATGCCTTGGCTCCTACTCCATTTATGATGAGCAGTCTATTAAACATACCTCTCTCTTCTTCAGTAAGAAATCCATAAAGCCCAATAAAATCTTCCCTTACTATCTGCTCAAGATATAGCAGTACCTCATCTCCAGTTTTCGGCATAGCAGACATTGTACTTCCTGACACGTATATTTTATATCCAATACCATTATTCTCTATAATAACATAATCTTTATCTATTCCAATAAAAATACCTTTTATATATGTATACAAACTTATCCCTCACTTTGATCAAACATGTTAAAACAAATAACAAAGCAATTATACTAGTATACTCACTAGTTATTTTTAAAGACACCTATCTTTAAAAGCTAATATATACTTTACCATTTTAATTATGTTAATTCAAGCTTCTAAGAAAATCATAAAATATAAAAAGAAAAAGCCCTTAGGCTTAGGATGTAAAGTCTGAAAGGCTATCTCTCGCTTCTTCTATTGTATCATATTCCTGTGAATCCTTATTAAATATCATTTCGTCTTCACCTTTGTGATTGATATTTCCACCGGTTTCTTCTAATTCCAATTCACCTTCATCATTTACTAAATAGATTTCAAAAGAGTCTCCATTGAGTTTTGGAACGAATTTACCAGGAGAGTGAACCTTTACACATACTATTTCATTACTTTTAGTTTCAATTTTAAATCCTTTTTCTTTAAAACTGTTATAAACATCCTTTACTGTTTTACCATCCATACCTTCACTAGTTGTATCAGAACGTTTTATATTATCTTCATTAACTTCATCGTTTCCATTTAAAGAGTTATGTTTTCTGTCTACGTATATAACCGGCAAGTCCTTTTTTATAACTGTATTATCTGTAGCTGGATCTCTTTTACTATTATTCATATTTACAGTCTGTATATTGGATTTATTGTCATTCTTCCCGTTCTTTAAATATTTTGTGTACAGATAAGACACATCTTTTTTTAATACACTCTTATATCCATAACAAAATGAAGCTGTAAAAACAAATAATAAAACTAAGATTCCCATTGCAATTTTTCTATTCTTATTCATATTAATCCCTCCTATAGAGGAATTATTGACAAATAGCCTTATTTTTAAACCTATAATAAATATTTTGGTAAATATTTGTTAATAGACTTCATTTACTATTTAATAACTAATGATTAGTTTGAAAATATTCATCAATACTGTGAAAACACTTATTTACCATGTACTCTATATCTTTTTCATTAATTACATAAGGAGGCATAAAATATAGTACATCTCCAATAGGTCTTAGAAGCAATCCATTTTTTAAAGCTATCTTATATATCTCATATCCTGTACGTTTCTTCCAATTAAACTTCTCTTTAGTTTTTTTATTTTTCACAAGTTCTAATGCCGTAATCATTCCAATTTGACGCATATCACCTACAAATGAATTTTTACCTGCTTTTTCAGTTACTAAATCCCTAATAATTCCAGACTTTATTTTATTATTCTCTATTATATTTTCTTCATTAAAAATCTTAAGGCTCTCGCATGCAATTGCACATGCCATTGCATTACCTGAATAAGTATGACTATGTATAAAAGCTTTTAATGTAGAAAAATCATCATAAAAAGCATTATATATATCCTCAGTGGTCATAACCACGGACATTGGCATGTATCCAGCACTTATACCTTTAGATAAGCACATTATATCTGGACTTATATCAGCATGATTACATGCAAACATCTTTCCCGTTCTGCCAAATCCAACTGCTATTTCATCTGCGATTAAGTGAACATCATAAAAAGTACAGGCTTTTCTCAGCTTTCTTAAATACATAGGAGAATAAATTTTCATACCAGCCGCACACTGAACCATAGGCTCAATAATTATGGCGCATAGTTCCTCATGATATTGTTCTAATGCCTTTTCCATATATTCAAAACATTCTGCATTGCAATTTGATCTTTCTTTCCCATATTTGCACCTATAACAATCAGGTGCTTCAACTCTAACAGTATCCAAAAGTAATGGTTTATATATTTTGCTATAAAGATCTAAATCCCCTACAGATAATGCCCCTATTGTTTCTCCATGATAAGCATCGGTTAAAGCTGCAAATCTAACCTTTTTAATTTTTCCCATTTGTTGATGATATTGAAAACTCATTTTTAAAGCTATCTCTACTGCAGAAGATCCATTGTCTGAAAAAAATACTTTTTTTAATCCTTTAGGTGAGATATTAGTTAATTTTTCAGATAATTCAATTGCAGGCTTATTTGAAAAGTGTGCAAAAATAACATGTTCAATTTCATTTAGTTGTTTCTCAATAGCTTTATTTATCCTAACATTACTATGTCCAAAAATGTTTGTCCACCATGAACTTATGCAATCTAAATAGGAATGTCCATCCACATCGTATAGATAACATCCTTTTCCTCGCTCTATTACTATTGGAGGTAATTCCTCATAGTCTTTCATTTGGGAACATGGATGCCATATATATTTTAAATCTTTTTTTTGAAATTCATTCATCTGTCCTGCCTCCATACTATCTCATACACTTAATTATTTCTTTAGGATTAAACACTTTTTCCGATAACTTCTTTATTTCTTCATGAAACTCATCACAATTTCCATCAATCAATGGCATAACTCCCAGTATATGAATATGTGTCATGTATTTTATCATAGAAATATTGTCATTACACAGCTCTGTATTTTCATATTTATTAATTATTATGCCTTTTATAGATATACCTACATTTTCTAGATATTTAACAGTTAAAATTGTATGATTTATAGTTCCTAATTCTGCACTTGTAACTAGGATTACATCCATATCCATTTCCTTTATTAAATTGTCTAAATTATATATTTGATTTTCTACATAGCTAATAGGACAAATTATGCCTCCACTGCCTTCACATATTATATAATCATATTTGCCTTTTAATTTTTCATATTTATCTTTTATTACTTTTACATCAATAGGTTTATTTTCAATTTTTGATGCCAAAAATGGCGATACCGCTGTTTTATAAATGTAAGGTGTTAAATCTTCATATTTTTCATTTATACCACTAATATTACATACAAACTTTGTGTCTCCTGGTATTAAAACTTCATCCTCTATTTCCGCCCCACTTAGTGCCGCTTTATAATAACATGTATTATATCCATTCTTACGCAACAGATATACCAGTGATCCTGTAACTAAAGTTTTACCTATATCTGTATCCGTTCCTACTATGTATATACCTTTCGTCATTTATTCAACCTCCATTATTATATATATTAATTTTCTTCCGCTATCCCATATAATAATACTCTTGTCCATAATTGTGATATTGTCACACCTAAAATGTCATACGTTTATCTATTCATTAACTTCAGTAAAACTACGGTAAGACCTTCCTAGATTCTTGTCCAAATTTCACTATAGGCTTCAATTTTAGTGCTAATGCTGATGCTGCCATGCTAACTAAAAGATCTCCTCCTACACAGATAACAAATCCATAAAATATAGCCCATTTAATTGTTTTTGCATCACCCATATATAAATTATAAATTATGTATAAATATATAACTCCAAATAAATATACAAAGAATAGTCCACTTAAAATACATATTAAAGTCTTTATAAAAGTTAATCTTTTAATTGTATAGGATACCTTTCCTATTACATATGCAGCAACTATAAAACCTATTAAATATCCAAATGTTGGTTTAAATATATAGTACAATCCCCCTCCTTCAGTAAAAATCGGAACACCCATAAGACCAATAATTACATATAAAATTTGCGATAGTGCTCCCAGTTTAGGTCCAAGTATTATTCCAGCCATAGCGCAGAATAAAAATTGAAGTGTAAATGGAACATAGGGTATGGGTATTTTTATAAATGCTCCTATGGCAGTCAGCGAAGCAAATATTGATACCATAACAAGTTCACGTGTTTTCAATTTGATGGCCTCCTTAAATCTATATTGTCAACTATATATCATATTTAAGTTAACAATATAAATTTACTATAGCATCTAAATTTTGTCAATATAAAATATTAAATTTAAAATGCCACATGTATAATAAAACAAGGTTAAAGAAATTAATCCTTAACCTTGTTTTATTACTTTTCTCCTATACCACATATCCAATTTTTATCTTCTTTCACATCTATCTTTATATTCTTATATCCTGCCTTTTTAAATAATTCTTCAAATTCTTTAGGGGTGTGCACTTCCATATTTCCTATTTTAATAAATTCATCATTTCTCTCTTTAAACTTTTCATCAGCATATATCTCATTTATTACAATTATTTTTCCTGATGGTTTTAAAACCCTTTTTATTTCAATAAGATTATTAACTATATCAGGCCAAAAATACATAGTTTCTACAGCTGATACCATGTCAAACTTTTCATTTTCAAAAGGAAGTTTCTCTACACTAGCATTTAAAATCTCAACTTTATCTTTTTCCATTAATTCTTTATTATATTCACTAGCCCAATTTACACAATCCTTTGAATAGTCAATTCCAAAAACCTTTCCTTTATTAGCTAAAGATGCAAGTCTATTTACGGTTCTTCCACCACCACAGCCTATATCTAGAATAATGCTATCTTCTTTTATCTCTATTTTATCAAGTCCCCAAGTTGTTAATTCAAAATGACTTTCATTCATACCTTCTACTACAAATTTTCCCATTTCACCCTTAGGTTTTCTACACTGATTTAATTTTTTTGCAATTTCACTCATAGATTAATTCCTCCTGTGATATATCATATAATAATCATTTTCATTTACAACTAAATAATACTCTATTATTTTAATTTGGTCAATTATCTTCATTGTTGATAATTAGACTATTACTATCAATTAATCTTGTTTTTAGTTTTATCTTTTCATGCATTAAAGGTTAATACCTACACCTCTAAGCGAAACGTAGGTGGGACTTTTCAATCAGGTCGGGTAGAGTCCCAACCTGATTTCCTGATATTTCAGATTGCTTAAACGAGTTCACTGAAATTGTAACATAAAAAAGCTGTTTAATTAAACAGCTTTTTTATAAAATATACTATACAATAAAATATTAAATTCTAATTACTATATTATAATTATTCTACAATTTCCCAAATATTTTTCATTTCCTTCACATATCCATACTCAATAATATCCTCATCTATTGTCTCTCGTTCTCTATTGTAATAGGATACTGGTATAGCTACTTCTAAGGATCCACGTTGTGATAACTTGCCCTCTAAATAGTTTTCTTTCATTTTATTAAAGTTTTGAACAAGTCTTATACCTAAATTAGTATCAGTATTATAGGTGGCCCTCCAAAAATCCTTACTAGTTACACTTTCTTTTAATTTAACTTTTACTTTCTTACAAGCCATGCTTATCCCTCCAGTATTAAAATTTATTACATTAATATTTATAATAATTAAATAATACGCTAAGTACAATATATTCCATAAAATAGTAATATCTATATATTTAGCTTATATTTATATTTTATGCATCTGATTCCAAAATTTTATAACTATATATTCTTATGTACTTTCTAAAGCTTATATAAAACGTTTACTATATATTATGATAATTAAATCAATTTGATAATTAAATCTTTAATTTTATATAGATAGACTTCTCAATTTTTTAATATTTTTATTTAATTTCTTTCCTGATTTTTAAATTTACACCTATACTATCAGCAATTTTTTTACATTGCTGTATGTGTTGTGGAGGAAGACAATCTACAACCGAAAGTTGTACATGTTCTACATATTTCTTAGATTTTTTAGTAAAGTCTAGAAGATCATCAAAAGCCTCTTCACCAAATCTACTATGACATATTTTATCATATTCTTTAGCATTTCTTGCATTTAAACTTACAGATATACTATCTATAAGGGATTTAAATCTTGGAGTAACATCATAATTATGAATTTTATTTGCCTGCCCATTAGTATTTATCCTTATATTCATATGAGTTTTTTCTTTAACCTTTTTACAGACTTCAAGTACCGTATCAAGTCTTTCAAGTGGCTCTCCAAATCCACAAAACACCAATTCTTTATATTTACTTAAATCTCTAGAAAAAATATCTTTTATTATTTCTTCTAAGGTGGGTTCTCTTTCAAGCCATAAATTATTTTGAAAAGCATCTTTAAGATTTCTCACACAAAAATCACAGGCATTTGAACATTGGTTTGTTACATTAACATAAAGATTATCTTTAATTTCATATGTAATGGTCATAGATTCACCCCTCACCTAATTAGTTAAAATAATAGCAGTTTTGCCTGTTTATATACCTATATTTATTCCTTAAAAATATTATAACATAATTATACTTTATATAATAATGTTCAATTATCTTATAATTCATCAATATACCTAATAATCCTCTATTTTCTTATATAATATCATTTCTAACTTAATAATTAATATCATTCCAATAAATAGTATAAAAGTCCTCATTCTATTTGAGGACTTTCTATTTTTGTACTCTTATTTAGCTTGTTTCAAGGCATCTTTTACTCCACTAATAATCCCCTGGCAGCTATACGTAGCTCCGGAAACTACATCAACCTCCGTTGATTGAGCTTTTATTATTTCGTTTGGTATCACCTTTATGGCTTGATCATAATATCCTGGTGTACCATCTGTTTGTTCAACTTTAACATCAGTAATTTTGCTGCTTTTAATTGTTACCGTAACTCTTGAACTAGGTTCAGTATTGCTAGAATTCCCTATATAAACTCCATCTTTATATTTACTTTTATTCACTAAACTATTATTCTTTGATTTATTTATACTTGCTGAAATACTCGATTCTACAGCCACATTATTTTTGTTTACAGCCGCACCAGCTACACTATTTCCAAAGTATACTGCTGAAAAACCAGCTATGGCAACTGAACTAATTAGTGCAGAATTAATATTCTTATTAAGCATATTTGTCTTTATATTTTTTCTCGGGCAAATTTCTACGCACTTTAAACAATTTATACACTCACCACCATGAACATTATTAACTTTATATAATGCTAACCCCATTGAGCAATTATCTGAACATAATCTACATTTACCACATTTTTCATTTGGCTTATTAATTTTAAATGGACTTATTTTAGACACTAATGTAAATATAGCACCTAAAGGACATAAATATCTGCAAAAAAATCTTTCAATGAATATAGATGCTATTACTATGAATAGTAAAATTATAAACTCTAAAATTAAGTTACTTGTAACTCTTTGGAAACTAATTATTCTAGCGAAAGCATCCCAAGGATTAGAAGTTTGAAAAAACTTACTTCCCATTGTCCATGAAAAAATTATCAAAATTAATAATATTATATACTTCACATATTTTAAAATAGAATCTACTTTTTCATCTAATTTAAAACTTACATTAAAGACATTCCTAAATATTCTGTGAATTATATCATTTAATGTACCAAAGACACAAATCCAACCACAGAAAAATCTTCCTAGAATTATAGTTAAAGCAGCAACTGTTATAAACTCAACTAAAGTAGGATAGGCTTGTATAAAATCAAAATTCCCTCTAATTATCATTAAATATATATTCTTTAATTCACTAAATACTAATGCAAACATACCTGGAAACAAAAGTAAAAATAATATTTGTAAAACAATTCTGAATATCTTTATTTTTTAATTTTTAAACCATAGCTATAATTTTTCTTTAACATTATTAGCATTCCCCACATTCCAATTATCTTTAGAAATACATTTTACAATAAACTGTACAGAGGTAAAAACTAAACTATATTCTTAAGAATAAAATCCCAAACAATTTATGTACGTTTTTTATTTTTATAATATTATACAACTTATAAAGTATTCCAATATGTTTACTTATATATTAGAAGTTTAACTTATTTTTGTCAAGTAAGTTTATTAATATAAATTCTTTATTTTTCTTTAATTCTAATCTAAAATATTTACTCTATAATCTGAAAATTTAGATCATGTTTTACAACAACAACAACAACAATAAGGACCACCCATAAACCGGGTGGTCCTTATTGTATAATTCACTATTAACGAATAAAATTCATAAATACCTTTTCTTCTCTTTCTGGTTCTTTAACTTTCCCCTTACCATTTTCAACCAAATTCATAAGCCATGCCATATTTTTACCAAGTACGCTCATAATTTGTACTCCCTCTTCATCCTGCATTGCTTCTCCTGGTGCTGTTCCGTTAATAACATTCCAATAATTTGAAGTAGGCATTAACATTTCAGAATAATTAATATAATTATTTAGTTGATTAAAAGTTGGAATTCCTCCTGCACGTCTTACTGCAACTACAGACGCACCAACTTTATGTCTTAACATACCATCATTTACGCTTGTAACATAAAACGCTCTGTCAAGAAATGATTTCATTGTTCCAGCAATTGCTGAATAATGTACTGGTGATCCTAAAATTATTCCATCTGCTTCCTTCATTTTTTGAATCCATTCATTAACTGGATCAGTAGATATGATACATCTTTCATTTTTATTTTTTACACAGTTATTACAGGCAATACATCCCCTAACAACTTTATTTCCTACATGAACGATTTCTGTCTCTATCCCTTCCTTTTCAAGTTCCCCTGCAAGTATTTTTATTGCATGATAAGTATTTCCCTCTTTATTAGGACTTCCATTAAAAGCTACAACCTTCATTTATTTTTCCTCCTCGTATTAAGCACCTTCAAAGAAATAACAAATTATTTATCTCATCTTTAATTTAGTATTTCTTTTAAACTATCTTCTTTACTTAAAAGAATAAGTGAATTCAAAATATAATACAAGTAGGCACTTTTTTGTAAGCTAACTTACCTTAAGGTAAGTTTTTACTGACTAAATCAAATACACATTTTATTTCTCTAGTAAATTAGCATAATACTTTATCAAATTAGGGTTATCCTATATTTAAAGACAACTGTAATATTTCTAAACAAAAGAAGGCGAATAATTTTGAAAAAACTTTATAAATTTACAAACATTGCATTTATATTTATATTTATATTATTTATGTGTATAACCAATAGATCTAATGTATACGGATATGAATCACGCTCTTTTAATAACAGTGCTCTTAAAGTCAATAGAAAACTACAATATAACAAAGAAGTGTTCCTAACCTTTGATGACGGTCCATCTCCAAATAACACAAGAAAAATATTAAAAATATTAAATGATAATAATGTAAAAGCCACATTTTTTATAGTTGGAATAAAAGGCAAGGAGAATCCAGCTATAATAAAAGAATTGAGTGATGATGGCATGTCTATCGGCATTCATACCTTTTCTCATGATTATAAAAATATATATAAAGATTTGGATTCATATATACTAGATTATGAGAAGTGCAAAGATTCTATAATAAAATCAACTGGTAAAAATCCCATTCCCTATGTTAGACTACCTGGTGGTTCTGATAACCTTGTAGCAAATAAATTAATTTTAGATTCTATAAAAACTACTTTAAATTATAATGGAATAAACTATGTCGATTGGAATGTGTGTTCTGGAGACGCTGATAGTCAGACAGTCCCTGTTATAAAAATTAAAGATAATATTCAAACTCAATGTAAAAACAAGAAAATGGCTGTAATTCTTATGCATGACACCTATTACAAACATTTTACTGTAGAGTCTTTACCTGAAATTATAACTTATTTAAAAAATCAAGGTTTTGTATTTAGAACTTTTGATGATTTAACTGAAGAAGAAGAAGAAAATATGCTAAATGCCGGGATTATGAATAGACAATAAAACATATATTAGTACTTTATTTATAAATAATATGACTAGGTCTTGGTATGTTCAATACCTAAACCTAGTTAGGCACATTCAAATAAATAACTAGTCAGTATGCTAGTATATTTGACTTGTTATTTATTTTCATATGCCTTATATTATATTTTTCTTCTATAAACTTTTTGCTAATAAATGAACGTGTTAATATCAGAATCCAAATAAGGATCCCATAAAGTAAGCAAATATTCCTAAAACGATTACATAAACTATACAAAATTTCAACGTTGAATTTAAAATTTTACCTTCATTTCCCACAAGTCCTGTTGCCGCAGTTGCTACTGCTATACTCTGAGGTGATATCATCTTTCCAGCTGTGGCACCGCCAGTATTAGCCGCTGCAAGCCAGTATGGATTCAATCCCAAAGATTTTGAAACTTCAACCTGGAGACCTCCAAACAAAATATTGGATGAAGTATCACTTCCGGTTACAAATGTTCCAAGCGCACCAATCAAAGGAGATATTATAGGATAAAAACTTCCTGTAGTAGCTACTAATACTACAGCTACAGATTTTATCATTCCCGAATACCCCATAACTTTTGCCAATGCCAGTATTGAGACTATAGTAATTGCAGATTTACTCATTTGCTTAATTGTATTAAATAAAACTTTAAGTATTTCTTTAAATTTAGCACCTTGAATTAATCCTCCAATAAAAGTTGCTATTATAATCAATGTGCCGGGATTTCCAATCCATGCAAATGAATATGCCTTAGCTCCAACTCCTGTATAAATCTTAATGGATGTCTGTATTTGTGCTAACGCAGCATTTACTGGTTTAATTAAAGGACTTGTAACTATGATAAATACAAATACTAAAATAAATGGAATCCATGCTATAAATTGTTCTTTAAATGTTAATTTTTCAACATCTTTCGCTGCCTTATCCTTATAAAATACTTTTGCCATAACAATAGTGACAAGTAAACACAAAACCGAACCTAATATGGCTGGTAGTTCTGCTCCTAAATATTTAGCTGCAACAACTTCTGGTATTGCAAAAGAAATTCCTGAAAATAACGCTATTAAAAATACACCTTTTATTGCTTTTACACTCTTTCCTGTAAGCATAACCAAAATTATTGGAACTACAACTATTAATAATGCTAGTTGTATTGCTACTGCATAACTTAAGGTAGTTACATCTAAATTTGCTACTTTAGCAAGGGTAGATACTGGAATGCCTATAGCTCCAAAAGCCGTTGGTGTTGTATTTGCTATTAAACATATAATTGCAGCAAATATTGGATCAAAGCCAAGTGCTGCTAGAATACTAGCAGGTATTGCTACTGCTGTACCAAAACCTGCAATAGCTTCAAGAAATCCACCAAAACCCCATGCAAGAATAAGTACTAAAATTCTTCTATCTGTTGTAATACTAGTCATCATTTTTTTTATTATATCCATACTCTTTGTATAAATAGATAGATTGTAAGTGAATACAGCTGCAACTATTACAATCATTATAGGCCACAGTGCCATTGCTGCACCTTCTAATGACGCAGTGATGGATTGGCCAAAAGGCATTTTCCAGACGATAATAGCTAGAATTATAGTTATAAGTAATGTAATTGGACAAGTTTTGTGTCCTGGCATCTTTAATGCCCCTAAGGAGATCATTAACCATACAATTGGTATAATCGCAATAAAAAACAACACATAAATATTCATAATTGCCCCCCACATTTTATAATATTATAGATTGTACAAATAGTAATTTAATTAAAGATATTTAATTACATGAAAACATTATAGGCCATATAAATGATATGATAACAAACAAAAAATAACACATAAATTTTTGTAAATTACTTCTAATTTTAATATATTATCTTTTATTAGGATATATTATATTATATTATTATAACGTTTACATTTATTACTTTTATGTTAGCATTACCATTTTTTAATTACAATGATAGTTATTTTTTTAACAATATCCAATTATGTTAAAATCCGCTCTATATATAGAAAACTATATATTTGAAAATTTTAACTTATATTTTAAATAGCTTAAATGAACTAACATTGTTAAAAATTTTACATATTTTTTATATATTATAATATTCTTTAATTATTTATATAATATTAGTAAATAATTTATTTATATAAATAAATTGGAACTACATCAAGATTATTTATCAAATCCTTTTGATATAGTTCCACTGAATTTCAATGCTTTAAATATCATGATCCCCAAATAGCTACATTTTGATTGTCTAAATCAAACATATTATTTTTCCATTTTAAAGTGTTTAAAACATACCCTAAAGAATCTGCATTATATCTTCCTGCTATTTTTTGGTACGCTAATAATTCATATACTCCACTTGAATCAAAATCCACCGGATACAAACCACTTAATGGGTTTACAAATCCACTAATTGGACTCTTTAATCTACCATTATCATCATATATTTCATTTAAATAATCTGATCCTCTATTGGAAATATCTATGATGTATTTCTTATTATTTTTCTCACTGACAACTTCAACTTTGTAATTATCTTTATAAGTAACAAGGTATTTGTATTCTTCATTATATACATCAAAATCAAACAACAATTGTGGTCTATTGTTGATAAATGAATAAATGTAATAATACATAATTCCACCACTTCCACCAGAGTTAATACCTATTAATATATTATTTATATTATTTCCAGTAAAATCTCCCAAAAATATAGTAGGATTATATCCTGAATTTTGTATAAGTTTTATATTAGTAAACCTACCTGTCCTCCCATCCTGTATTACAAGAGTAATATTTTGAACAAAAGGACTATCTTCTGTCCTTGTACCTGTTAAATACACACCATCTGGTATTCTATCACCATTTACATCCCCTCTTGTATAAGCAACAATTCTAGGATGTAATGTGGTCTCCCTAAAATAATAATTATACATAACGGCTCCTTTAAATTACAAGCTTTGTATATATCTTATGAATTAAGTAACAATTATGCTACAAGTTTTAATGTCTATAATAAAATAACTATATAATTTATGTATTATTGTAACACTATTTAATTTCGATCATAAAATATAAGTGATCATATTTTGAAACCGTAACAAAAATACAAGGAGGTAGCCAATGTATAACAATCCATTTTTTTACTATCATAACTACATGCCTCAAAATACTTACCCATTTTCAGATGATAGAATAGAAGACCTTGATAGATTTCAGTCTTACGATGAATTTGATGAATTTCAAGATTTTGATGAATTTGATGAAGATGATTTTTCTAACAACAGCAGATCTTCAGATATGGAGACAAATATAATATTGGAATTACTTTACAATAATCAACCTGATCTGTTTTCAAACTTCAAAAAATTTAGAATAAGTACTGAAATGGTTAATAACTTTTTCAGTGAAGCTATACCCTATGCTTTAAATAATTCATCAAGATATAGAGGAGATATAGAACAGAAAGGCGACATATTATATGAGGATTTTAAAAGGCAGCACTATGCTATTGTGTTTTCAGTTTTATCAGCAGGTGTACCTGAAGATATAGTAGATAATACTTTTAAAGGTGTAATAAAGACCTGCCTTGGAAGCAGATTTGTACCTCCTTCTGCACTTGACCGATGGAGTCAGTGGGAAGATCTTGGGGGTGTATTATCCTCTGCACCTGCTGTTTCCTCTTGGTCATCTAACAGACTTGATACCTTTGTACGCGGCACTGACAATGCTCTTTGGCATAAATGGTGGAATGGTTCCAGCTGGAGTAACTGGGAAAGCCTTGGTGGAACATTAACCTCTGCACCTGCAGCTGTTTCCTGGGGAAACAACAGAATTGATGTATTCGTTCGAGGTACAGATAACGCTATGTGGCATATATTCTGGAACGGTTCCCGCTGGAGTGCCTTTGAAAATCTTGGTGGAACATTAACTTCTGCACCTGCTGTTTCCTCCTGGTCACCTAATAGACTTGATACTTTTGTTAGAGGTACCAATAATGCTCTTTGGCATAAATGGTGGAATGGTTCTCGTTGGAGCGATTGGGAAAACCTTGGTGGAAACTTAACCTCCTCTCCTGCAGCTGTTTCCTGGGGAAACAATAGAATTGATGTATTCACTCGCGGACAAGGTAACCGTCTATATCATCTATGGTGGAATGGTTCTCGCTGGAGCAGCTGGCAAGATCTCGGCGGAAGGTTAACTTCAGCTCCTGCAGTTTCTTCCAGAGCCCCTAATAGGCTTGAAGTATTTTCCAGAAACCAAAACAATCAATTAATTACGATGTCCTGGAATGGTTCTCGTTGGAGTAATTGGCGAAGTCTCGGTGGAAATATAACTTCTGATCCAGCAGCAGTATCTTGGGGTCCAAACAGAACTGATGTGTTTGCTAGAGGAACAAATAATGCAATGTGGCATATTTGGAGGAATTAATATTTAAGATTTATTGCCACCCAAAAATAATTTATGGGTGGCAAATAAATTTTATTGATATTAAATTTTTTCAAATAGACACATTAATATTTCAATTTTATGCCTCTACCACTCTTTGTTTTAGTGAAGTCTTTAAATCATCTTCTGGCGTACTTATTGGTTTTATATTAAAGGTGTCCACTAGATATTGTAATACATTAGGTGATAAGAAAGCTGGTAAACTTGGTCCTAAGAACATTCCTTTTATTCCAAGTGATAATAATGCTAACAAATCAGCTACTGCTTTTTGCTCATACCAAGAAAGCACAATAGTTAGCGGCAATGAATTTACATCAGTTTCAAAAGCATCAGCTAGTGCTGTTGCTATCCTAACTGCTGAATAAGCATCATTGCATTGACCTACATCTAATAATCTAGGTAGTCCGGCTACTGTTCCAAAATCCAGTTTATTAAATCTGTATTTACCACAGGCCAAAGTAAGAATTACACAATCTTCAGGAACCATTTTTGCAAAATCAGTATAATAATTTCTTCCTGGTCTTGCACCATCACAACCACCTATTAAGAAGAAATGTCTTAGTTTCCCATCTTTAACTGCATTAACTATAGCTTCAGCATGTGATAATGTTGCATTATGTCCAAAGCCTACTAATATTTCTTTTTCTTCCTCATCTTTTTCGAATCCGCCAAGTTCTAATGCCTTATTTATTATTTCGGTGAAATCTTTAGTTCCATCTTCTGACACTCCAATATATTTTACTCCATCCCATCCCACAACACTGGTAGTAAATATTCTATCTTTGTATGTTTCTCTTGGTCTCATTAAGCAGTTAGTAGTCATTAAAATACATCCTGGTATTCCATCAAACTCTTTCTGTTGATTTTGCCAAGCAGAACCAAAATTACCTATTAAATGTTTATATTTCTTTAGTGCTGGATATCCATGTGCTGGTAACATTTCTCCATGAGTATAAATGTTAATTCCCTTACCTTCTGTTTGCTCAAGTAGCATTTCCAAATCTCTTAAATCATGTCCAGATACTATAATAAACGGACCTTTTTTAATATTAACATTTACCTTATGAGGTGAAGGATTTTTGTATTTAGTAGTATTTGCTTCATCAAGGATTTTCATTACTTCTACACTCATATCCCCAGTTCTCATAGTCATACTTATCATATCTTCAAGAACTAAATTGTCATTTGTAGTAGCTTCTAGTCCTAAAAAGTAAAATTGATCTACTTGATCACTATTATAACCAATGAATCTTGCTTGATGCCCATAGGCACTTATCCCCTTTAATCCATATAATATGGTTGATCTTAAGGATCGGATATCAGCATCAAGATCTTGATCATACATAATGCCTGCTTTTACTGAATCCTTTAACATGGATTCTTTAGTATCACTTAGATTATATGTAGCTGCATCTGGATATTCTCCTTCAGGTGCCTGGTCTCTTAATGCTTCTTTTATCTTTTGTGATTCCCTTAAGAATCTTACATGAACCTCAGCATCAAAGTTTACATTTGTTAAAGTTGTAAATAGGCTATTCTCCACAAATTTTACTATTTCTTTATCAATAATTTTTCCTTTTTCAATTAAAGGCTTTGCATAGCAAGAAATTCCCTTTAACTGATATATTAATAAATCCTGCAAATTTGCAATTTCTGGTGTTTTTCCACAAACCCCACTTTTTGTACAACCTTTTCCTCCAAATGTTTGCTCACACTGGTAACAAAACATGGAATTTTCCATTTAAACCTCTCCTTTTATAAAAATATCTCTTTATAGGAAATAGTGTATCCATTCCCTGTATAAATTATAATTAATAATTCTTTCAAAATACAGGTTATTGTACTTACTTCTGACATAAAAAGGGCTGCCTGAAAATAGAAATTTATTTCTATTTTCAGGCAGCCCCTATCCCTATAAATTTATCTGCTTACTTTTCCTGAACCGTCGCCGTTCATAAGCTTCTCAACCTCTGATACTGATGAAAGGTTAGCATCACCATTCATGCTGTATTTTAAACATGATCCTGCTGTTGCATATTCTATAATTTCTTGATTTGAAAGTTTTGATGTTATCGCATATATAAGTGATGCTGCGAAAGCGTCTCCTCCACCTATATTATCTGCAACATGTATATCGTACTTCTTGGAATTATAAAAGTCTTTTCCATTATAAAGTACTGCTGTCCAATCTACATCTTCTGCTGTAAATCGATTTCTCAATATTATTGTAGCGTACTTAAGTCCGAACTTTTCTACAAATTTTTTAAGTATATCATTACATTCTTCGCCTTCACCTTCACCTAATGCCATTTCTGCTTCTTCAATACTTCCAAGGGCTACATCACAGTATTCTAAAAGTTCTCTTATTGCCTTACTAAATTTATCTGCATCCCATAGATTTTCTCTGTAGTTTAAGTCTATACTTACTGTCATTCCCTTTTCCTTAGCTGCTTTTACTGCATCCAATGTGATTTTTGCACATTCATCTGAAAGAGCTGGAGTTATTCCTGAAAAATGAAACCAATCTGCTCCCTCAAATATCTTATCCCAATCGAAATCTTCTCTTTTGGCTTTTGCTATTGCAGAATCTTCTCTATCATATACAAGTTTTGCAGGTCTTTGAGATTCTCCATTTTCGCAAAAATAAAGGCCTAATCTTTTTCCGCCTCTTACTATGTCCTTTGTGTCAACTCCATATTTTCTCAACTCATTTATTGCGCACTGTGCTATATTGTTTTCTGGAAGCTTAGTTACATAACTTACCTCTTTACCAAAATTAGCAAGTGAAACTGCTACATTTGCCTCACTTCCGCCATAAAATGCATTGAATTGTTTAGACTGAACAAACCTATCATAACCTGCTGGTGAAAGTCTAAGCATTATTTCTCCAAATGTCACTATCTTACCCACATTTTTTCACTCCTTATGATAATTATAAATAATATTACTATATTTATATAAAATATACTTTTATTTTGTGTAATATGTTGTCAAAAGCACCATATTACTGTTTAATTATATAATAAATTGTTGTATAATTCAACATATCTGTTAATTACATTATATCTTCCATTAATCAAGAGATAGTTATATTCATTGCTACTTTCTTAGTCAATATTTCTCTTCAGCGCACCATTTGGTACAGATAAGTTATCAATTTCTAGATTTTTAATCCTACAATAATGCTCTAGAAATTCTTTTGAAAGTTCTTCTTCCAAGGTACCTTCCTTTATCTCACAAATTTTCTTTAACACCTGAGCTGCTTGAATGTCTGTTAAATATTTATGTAGACCACTTCCGAAGATAATCTTTTCTGGCTTATTAGGATTGAAATAATAATCCCAGAATTTCAACTGTCTAGCTTCATCAAGTGATAATTGCAATCTAAATTTAGGATTTGACCCTACATATCCATCATCACGATTATCTCCCTCATAGTTTTCATCCACTAAAAACACAGCAAAGATGAACCTTTCTTTATCTTTAGCATATGGAAGTCTTGTTGTAAGTAAAACTAAACTATCTGTACTAACATTTCTTAAAGTCATTGGCTTTCCTTTATTGAGACCACTTTGAGTAATACCTGTATATGCACGCCAAAATCTTAACATTTGACTTTCATGACATATAAAGCCATCTTCTTTACAAAAATCATTTAATTCTTCTCTTGATATTTCACTATTCAAATATTTATGACACGGTGATTCTTTACCACAGCACTCTGCATATTTTGCTACGTTAATATTATATTTAATTGTATCATCACTACAAGCGCCTCTAAATCCAATAGTTTCTTTATTATTTCCACCATCACAATAATTACACTTAAAAGCAACATTATTTTTATCAGAAGATTTTTTTGAGTGTTTTGTTCCATCATTTTTTGATTTTATTGCTATTTCCATTTTTTCACGTTCTTCTTTTATTCTTTTATCCTCAGCTTCCTTCTGTATAATTGCATTTTTGTCTTCTTCAATCTGTTTTAAAAAGGATTTACTTTGCAATTCTAAAAACGCACCAAAAGCAGCTGGATACGCAAACTTCTTTTCTGCTCCACTCTCATCAAATAATACTGTTATATAATTATTTGCAAATCCTACTATTTTTCCTCTACCAAAAGCTTTATGTTCTACTATCTCTCCACAAAGTTGCATATGTACACCTCCAATAATATTCTTAATATATCTATCTCGTACCTTTATTTAAAAATGTTGTGTTTATCCTTATACACCCACGTTCATTTTCTCGCCCCTAACCTTCTACTAAAATTATACAGTAGTATTTACTAATGGTCAAAGTAGTTATAAATATTAGGCATATGAAAATAAATAAATTAAAAATATTTAGCCACCAGTAGAAAATTGCTGGCGGCTTTTGTATTTACTGATTTTCTAAAATTTTCAATTTATCTTCGGTATTTTATATTCTAAGTAACTTTAAATTTAAATATTCCCTAAAAGACTATTGGCTGATGCACTTATTTCTTCGCTATTTGCAGTAATTTCTTCAACCACTTCAGAAATATTACTTATAGATTCATTTACAACCTGCATTTGTGACTCTAAATTATTTGAAACCTTAAATATTTCGCTAATAAGATTTAAAATAGAAGATTGATCTTCTTTTGTAGATGTTGCTACCAATTTTGACTCATATGATAATTTCTTTACTTCATTAGCCACTACTGAAAAACCTTTTCCTTCTTCACCAGCTCTTGCTGCCTCAATAGCAGCATTTAAGGATAAAAGATTTGTTTGATTTGCAATGCTTACAATTTGTTCTGAAGCCTCTGAAAATTTATTTAGTTTTTCCTGCATTTCATTAACACTCTTCTTAAGAATACCAGCAGTATTTAAAATATCTACTATCTCGTTAGAAATTTTACTTATAGCTTCTGCACTTTCCTCGTTACCATTTGAGACCTGCTCAACAGCTAAAATTATTTCTGCCATCCTTTTTCTTAATAATTCGGCATTTTTCAATTTTTCATCAGATAACTTATTAAATTCCTCTAGTAACCGCATTTGTTCATTTTTAGTATCTATCTGTTTCAGCCCAATCTCCACTTCTTTTTTATTATAATCAATGCAATTATCCAACACATTTAAATCATTGAAAATTGCCTTTGCCATTAATTTACATGTTCCATAACCACAAGCACAGCAATTAATACTTTTTTGCTTTTCAGTATATTTATTTAATGACTGAAATATTTTATCATATTCTAGAGGGGTTGGTTCTTTAATATCATTTAAAAATTCATTTTTGCTATAATCTCTAAAAAAATCATTTATATCAAGAGTTTTATCAAATATATCGTATAAGGAAACTTTTCTTTTTTTAATTAAACTTTTACTTTTCTTATTTAGCTTGGTTTTCTTCAATTTATTAAACTTATTATCAACATCATCAATGTTTGACATTGTTTCAGTAGAATTATTTTCTGTTGCAGTACCAAAATTACATCCATTTGAGCAGTTTAGAATATCAACAAGAAAAGGTACTTCTTTCCCATCTCCAATACGTTGTTTAAATTCATCAAGATATTTATAAGCATGGTGTTGTCCTTCAACTTGACGTATCCAAGCATCCTTAACTCTACCTTCTACATTTTCTTTTAACCCACCAGGTCTGCTAAATAAAAATCCTAAACTACATCCAATATCATCAAAATTATATTCATTGAAATCGTTAAGATTTATATTATTATTTTTCAAGTACTCAATTAATACCTATGGATTTAAAATAACCAAATAAGTTTTTATAATTATCTAAATTAACTTGTATTGATGGAGCAGCTATTAATGATATTTTTTTGCCAGATGCTAAATCTTTAAAAAATTGTTCAGTATCATCATAAAACTCTCTTGCATTATGGTCGCATACTTTTATGCACTCTCCGCAATGTATACATTTTTCTTCATTAATTTTTACTTTGTTTTTACCATCTACTAAGTATGCAATATTTGCACCAATAACTGGGCACTCCACTACACATTTATTACAACCAACACACTCCTCTTCTTTTAAATAAATCAGATTATTAAAATCGTACATAGTAATGCTTCCCCTCCTATCATTTGTAATTATACCATAATCTATAAATTCTTAATCTATGTAGCAATATTATATACTAAATTTTTCTATTCTTCTACATTATTCATCATCTAATATATAAATTCAACTTTTTGTAATTTCTGAGTAACTGCAACAACTCAAATGTTCAGTAGTATTTCCTAAATTCTTATTTAAGAACTCTATACCTATTCAGATAATTTTATAATGCTCATTTAATACTAGCGGTAACGGAAAACCTTAAAAATTCATAAGCTATACAGAATAGAAATTTAAATAATATTGGAGAAATAAAATGAAAAATTTTCAAGCTTTTCACGGTATTATTACTATGATTGATGAATTTTTGATAGATGAAACTGGAGAAGGATCAGGATGTTATAAATTAATATCTGTAAAAAACGGATATGGTAATTTAGTAAATTTCATAGTGGCACCAAATACTTACTTTATAAATCATGAGATGGTGGCAATGGGAGATATGGTAACTGGATTTTATGATGCTAATGCAGCTACTCCTTTGATTTTTCCACCACAATTTCGAGCAATTGTTATGGCAAAAGATATGCAATTAGGAATGTAAAAGTAGACTATTTTAATAGTCAGCTAATTAGCAGCGATAACACATTAAGATTAAACATTGCCCCCTATACGCAAATACTACTAGAAAATGGGCAAACATTTACAAGAAACCCTGCAAACAGGAACCTAATTGTTATATATGGTGCTACCACAAGGAGCATCCCTGCTCAAACTACCCCATATAAAATTATTGTTATGTGCTAGCGTTTAAACTTTTCGTCAGTTCTCAAATCTAATAAGTTTTAAAATTTAATTTTATAAAAAAAAGTGCCTGTTACG
>NZ_BAEV01000004.1 GCF_000246895.1 Clostridium arbusti SL206
AGTAGAAAACAAACAAAATGTTATAAATAGAAGACGTAATAGTAAAATAATTGTTTCTAATATAAATAAAGGTTTTGCTCAATCATTTAAAGATATAGAAGGCATAATAAAATCAGCAGAAAATAATATTGATGATACGGTTGATATTTCAATTACAGGCGTTTCATCAACCTTAGATACAACGCATAAAGGAATTCATTATACTAAAGAAACTACTTCAACAGTAAGATCATATAAAAATGGAGAAATAAAAAAAGGTAATATACTTAAAAATGGATTTAAAAATATAGGAAAAAATACTTTTGATAAAGGTATAGATATGCTTGAAGCTACAGAAGAAACAGATACAGGATTAGGCTCTATACACAAAATGAAGGACTATGCAAGTAAAAGCAAAAAAGTAGGAAATAGAATACACACAGCAGTAAAGAAAACAAGCAAAATAGCAAAACTTTCAGGTAAAAATATAATGAAAAATGAGCGGTCAAAAATTATATTAAAAAATAATGTAATTAAAAAAATAAGAAATAAGATATATGCAAAAAAAGATAAATTAAAGAAAATAAGCAATTCAGTAAAAAATATACCTGTAAAAATAAGTGGATCAATTAAAAATGTAGCAGACATAATTATTAATCCTAAAAATAATATTACTGTTGCAATTGCTATTTCTATTATTGTTGCTTTCATTTTCCTTATGAATATTATGAGCTCTGCAGGAGTGGCTTTTGCTAAGAATTCAAGCAGTAATGATAATCTTTCAGGTATAACAGCAGAAAAAATCAATCCAAATATGACGCAGAAAGAATTTATAGATAAAATAGCACCTACTGCACAGCAAACTCAAAAAGAATATGGTGTTTTTGCTTCTATAACAATTGCACAAGCAATACTTGAGAGTGGTTGGGGAAGAAGTGGTTTAACTGCAAAAGCTAATAACCTTTTCGGGATAAAAGCTTATAATTGGCAGGGGCCTTTTGTAACAATGTTAACTTCTGAATTCTATAACGGTGCAGCTGTTTCTATAGAAGATAAATTTAGAGCCTATCCTTCTTGGGCAGATAGTATAGAAGATCATGGAAAATTTTTGAAAGTAAATAGTAATTATACAAAAGGTGGCGTTTTTAGTGCTACAGATTTTAGAGGACAAGCAGTTTCATTAAAAAATTCAGGATACGCTACAGATCCTGATTATCCTGAATCATTAATAAAATTAATTCTATCTTATGGCTTAGATAGTTATGATAAATAAAAGGTGAGTGAAAAAAATGAAGAAAGTAAGCTTTAAATTTCTATTAGTATTATCAATATTAATAATATCTATTTTTAATATTAATATTCTTACTAAGGCTGATATTATTAATAATACTAATGACACCAATGTTACTAATAGCACTAAAAGTGATATTAGTAGCAATCAAGAAAAGACAAATGAAAATTATGATGTGATATTAAATGAAAAGAATGGAAATTTAAATGTTGATTTTAGCCTAAATAAAATGACAATTGATACAATGACAGATAATACTCTAAAATTTCAAATCTATACACAAAATGCAATAGATTTAGCAGGATATAAAGTAGATGCAGTAAATGATAATAATGGAAAACTTACAGTTAAAGAAACATCATCAGATGATAATAATATAAAAAATTTTGAAATAACAGATATAGATTTTTTAAAAACTAAATGTGTAGTGTTATACATATATCCAGTGTCAAATGAGCTTGCTAAAAATGGAAATATAGATTATTCAAAAGTAAATAGAAAAGAAGTAAAAGTATATATAAATACTGTTCGTGATGAGATGGTTAATAAATTAAAATTAATTGCACCATCACAAGAAAGTAATAATGCAAGTGCAAGTATTCAAAATAGTACTAATAATGATCAAAGTAGTGTTAAAAAAAATACTTCTGTTTTTAGTACTACTTTGATTGTAAATAAATTCAAAAAATATTTAGTAGGATACTCAATAACAATTATTTTAATAATTATAATCGGTATCGCTTATTTAGCATATAGAGTTAAAAATAATGAATAGAAAGAGAGAATTAAAATGAAAGAGACAAAAGAAATTGAAGAGAAAATTGTAAAACTAAAAAATAAACTTAGTAAGGTCCAAAACAATGTAGAAAAGTGGCAAACAGAAGCAGATCAACTAAAAAATCAAATTACGGAATTAGAAAATAAAAAGGCAGCAATAAAAATGAATGATATTGCACAAGTTTTAGAAACAAGAGGTATATCTGTTGATGAAATATTAGAAGCTGTTAAACAAGGCGATTTGACTAAAGTACAAAATAAAATAGGAAGTGATAATACCAATGGTGCATAAAAAATATGGTAATAATATAGAAAATATAAAGAGAGAAATTAGTGATATTATAGAAAAATTATCTAAAGGAGTTAAAGACGTTTATGATAGTGAAAAATATAAAGACTATTTAAAAGCAATGTCTAAGTTTCATAAATATAGTTTTGGAAATATCATGTGGTTAAAAATGCAAGATCCAAACTGCTCATTAGTTACTGGTTTTAGAAAGTGGAATGATTTAGGAAGAAAAGTATTAAAAGGGTCTAAAGCTTTAAAAATTTTAGTACCTATGAAACATTCAAGTTTTGTAAATAAGTTAGATCCTGTAACCAAACTACCACTTAAAGATCATTCAACTGGGGAAATTCAAAAAGAAAAAAAGGAATGGATAAGCTATAGAACTGTATCAGTTTTCGATATAAAACAGACAGAAGGTAAAGAAATACCTTCATTAATAGATGAATTAAAAGGAAGAGCAGATAATTATGATTTAATTAAAAATGCTATAATTGATGTTGCTAAGATACCAGTATCCTTTGAAAATATAACAACAGGAAGTAAGGGATACTATAGTTTAACGGATAATAGAATTGCAGTAAAAGAAGGTATGAGTGAACAGCAGATATTAAAAACTTTAATTCATGAAACTACACATAGTAGATTACATAATCTTAATGCACAAAAGCTGGATAATAAAGAAAGAAATATTCAAGAAATAGAAGCTGAAAGTGTCGCTTTTGTTGTATCAAATCATTTTAACTTAGATACGTCAGATTATAGCTTTGGTTACGTGGCATCATGGAGTAATGGAAAAGATCTTAACGATCTTAAAAAATCTTTAAATACTATTCAAAAAGAATCAAACAAATTAATTAATGAAATTGAAGACAGTATAGAAAAAACTTTAGAACTATTAAAGGATAAGGAAATAACCAATGACAAAGTTGAAAATATAGTAAATAATTCAGAAATAGAAAATATTCAAAATAAAGAAATTGAAACTACAATAATTGATGAAGTGAAAATAAAGAATAAGCTTAATAAAGCTAAACAATTAGCAGAATTAACCGAAGAAGGTATCTATAAAGATCCAATTGTTTTAATTACATCTTGTGAAAATGAAAAGTATTTTAAACAAAATGAAATATTAAAATTCAGTGAAGCAGATAAAAAATTTGAACAGGCAGAAAAAGAAGTTACTAGATTAAGAAAAGAAGCTAAAGAGAAGGGTGAATATATACCTTTTGTTAAAACAAGTTTTAAGCTGTATCTTACAAGTAATGCAGCTGCTAACTTTAAATACAATATTGGAACAAAATACAGTAAGAATTTAACAGAATTTTATAATAAACAAATAAAATTAAGTATTGAAAAAAACAAAGATTTGATTCAAAGAAAAAGTGTTAAAGAAAAATTTGAAAAAATTAAAATTACAAATAATTTAGATAAAAAAAAAGATGTAAAAAGGAGTGTGGCTAAAGTTGAAGAGAAATCAATTTAGTATAGAAGAAGAAATATTTTTAACAGGTTTTTTCTCACTGGACAAAGATGTTTTAATAAAAGAAATTGAGAATTTAAAAGTAAGTAAAGAAAATAAAATAGAATTGGAAGAATTTAAAAAAGAAATTATAGAAAAATTAAATAATCTATCTAAAAAAGAGGTAGAAGAATTAATGATGAATATATCGTAATTTTTAAATGGACACATGATGTAATACAAAAAAATTTGTATTACATTTTTAATTTTTAGAGTAATTATGAATTCCACACAATAGCAGTTGTGTGGAATTCATAAAATATTATATTTAAATAAGTAAATATTTATTTTTAAAGTAAAGTATTACTAAAAATCTTATTTTTGGAGGAAATTAAGGTTATTTGTAGAATAATATCATAAAAGGCAATATTATAAAAACTAGAGATAATGTTTATAATCGGAAGTTAAAAAATGCCATTGACTTCCTTTGCAAATGGAGGAATTAGTATAAGTCAAAATTTATTTAATGTTCGGTCTCATTTACTGAGAAATTGATAGATGGTTGCGGTGACGAATATGAAATTTAAAGAAATGATTGTTTCTTATTTTAGGCAGAAATGCTGGTATATAGTACTATTAATATCGAGTACTATATATATTTTGTATTACAAAAATGATATTTACCAACTTAAAGAGTTTAACGCTACGAATTTGATTTTTATTCTATGGCTCATTCTTTTGTTGCTCCCTTTGTTTTCTGAAATGGAATTCTTCGGTATAAAGTTAAAAAAAGAAGTGGAAAAGGCAAAAACCGAAGTAAAGGAAAATCTAAATGATCTTCGTATGCAAATTATGGACTTAAAAATTTCTAATTCTAATGAGAATACAATAAATTTTGGAAATAGTTTTCTTCCTACAGAACAAAAACTTAAGGAATTATTTGAGGAATTTATAACCAATTCGAATACTATAGATGATAATTTAAGTGGAGCAAAGTCTAAACCCCAAAATGATATATCAACAGAGGCAGGAGTACTGAGTAACATTGATATTGAAATTACAGAAGAATCTATATACTTATTCAAAGTTAGGTTAATGATTGAAAAAACTTTGACAGATTTATGTGAAAAAACAGGTTATAATGGTCATAAATCGATGATTGAAATGATGAGACATTTGAATAGATGTGAAGTAATAAATGTGAAAACAGTAGACCTGATTAGTCAAATTATAAAAATTGCGAACAGAGGTGTTCATGGGGAAATAGTTAGTAACGAATACATTGACTTTATTAAGCGAGTTTTTCCAGAACTTCAAAAACAACTTTATGAAATTAATACTCAATTACATTACTATACTTGCTCAAGGTGCAAGTATTCTGGGTATTCTCGAATCGAGAATGTTTGTCCTAAGTGTGGATTTACGAGTGATGATGATTGATTAAATTTTAATAATTTAATTCATATTATACTTCGTATTAGACTAATAATGGGTAGTTTGAAAATGAAATCTTAACTAATAAGTTTTAGAAATACTATAGATAAAATTTAAGTCAATTAATATAAATTTATATTTAAGAGGAGAAGATACTATATAAATGAGAAAGAAAGGTATATATTTAAAAATAATTAAAGTACTAGAGGATTTCCAATGCAATATTGAAAAATTAAAAAATAATTTACGTTCAAAAGTTAATATTGAGTATATAGGAATTTTCTACTCAGATTTAATGCCAAAAGATGAAGTTGATAAGGTTAAAACTTATCATGAAGCATTAGATTGGGCAATAAAATATAATTCAAAAATAAGGAATATTGCTTTATCTGGATCATATGGTGCTGGTAAAAGTACCATAATTGAAAGTTATATAAAAAAATCTTATATAAAAAAAGACAAATTTTTGAAAATTTCATTAGCTAATTTTGATGAAAAAAGCGAACATGAAAATAATCAACAACTTATAGAAAAAAGTATCTTAGAACAGATGATTTATAGAGTAGACGGAAAAAAAACACCATTTTCTAGATTTAAAAAAATAAACAAAATATCTAAAAAAACTGTTTGGAGGATTCTAATAATTGGGCTCATATTTTTTATAAGTGGATGGTTATTATATAATAATATTACTATTCTAAATTTGCAGGAGATATTTGTTAATCATCGAAGTATATTGCAATCATTTAAAGATAAATGGTTAACCTTTATTGTAAGTGTAATTTTTAGTATTACATCAATAATGGTATTATATTATTTGATTAATTTGGTTTTTAAAAGCTTTAGCATTGTTAAGATAAAATTTAATAAAATAGAAATAGGAATAGGAGAAAATAATAAAGAATCTATTTATAATAAATATCTTGATGAGTTGTTATATTTTTTTGAAGAGACACAGTATGAAATAGTAGTTTTTGAAGATATTGATAGATTTGAAAACCCATCTATTTTCACCAATCTCAGAGAAATAAATACTTTTTTATACAATTATGAAAAAATTAATAGGAGAATAATTTTTTTGTACGCAATAAAGGACGATATATTTTCAGATAAGGATCGTACAAAGTTTTTTGATTTCATTATTCCAGTTATTCCTTTTGTTGATGCTTTTAACTCTAGACAAGTAGTTTTGAACAAGTTCAATTATATATATGATCATAGTAATATTAAAAAGCCTTCTGAAAAGTTAATTAAAGATATTACCATATTTTTAGATGATATGAGAATGTTGAATAATATTATTAATGAGTATATTATTTACTATAAGCAAATTAATAATGATAAAATAGATGCAAATAAACTGTTTTCAATTATTGTATATAAAAATTTTATTCCAAGAGATTTTTCAGAGTTACAATATGACAATGGTCTTGTAAAGACTGTGTTTGATAAAAAAGGAGAGATTATAGAACAAGAAATAAAAAAGTTAGAAGAGAAGATTCAAAATAGTAAAAATTTAATTAATTTATCAGATACCATGATTGCTAATTCAATTGGAGAGTTGCAGGCTATTTTTGTTTACCATTGGAAAAAACATGGTATAAATAATATTTATTCAAATAGCAACAGCGATTATTACAATCAGCGACAAATAAATGTATCTGATATTAATACTAATATAGTAGTAAATAAAGACGAATTTGATAGAAAAAATTCAATAGCTGTTAATAATAGAAATCAATCATTTTCATATAATGAAATATTTACTGCTTTTGGAGTATATGATGATTTTTTTACTATGGCTAAAGCTATCGAGTTAAAGAACAAAGAAAAGATGCAGAAGGAAAAAGAAGAACTTAATGAATATATAAATAAGAAAAATGAACTTCGATTAATTACATTAAAAAATCTTATTGAGGAATATGATACTAATGAAATTTTTGATGATATAAAAGATAAGAAATTGCTTATATTCCTAATAAGGCAAGGATATATTGACGAAACATATAGATACTATATGTCACACTTTTATCCAGGAGCAGTAACTCAAGAAGACATGGATTTCTTGCGCAGTGTTAAAAATTATAATGAATTAGGGTATGATTATAGACTTAATAAAGTTAATGAAATAATAAAAGATATATCTGCGAATGAGTTTAAAAGTAAATCAGTATTAAATAATTCTTTAATAGACTACTTATTAGGTAATTTATCTACTGAAAAATGGAGACTTAACATAATTTTTCAAGCACTAATAAAAGATATAGATTCAAAAATAGATTTTATTGATCAATTCTGTGAAAAATCAGAGCATAAGGAAATATTTATTGCTGAATTTTGTAAGATGTATACTGGATTCTGGAATTTTATTATAAATAAATCCAAACTAGCCACTGAAAGAATTGATGACTTTTTTACATGGATTATAAGTTCTTGTGATGTGAATGTTATTATTGCACTGAATGAAAAAGAAAGCATACAAAGCTTTATAGAAAATACACAATATATATTTCATATGAAGTATAGAGATAGAGATGATGTAGAAAAGAAATTAAAAACAGTGTTCCAGAAGTTAAGTATTAAATTTCATTTATTGGAGCCACCAAAAGTGGAATATTCATCAGATACTGAACAAGAACTAGAAAATAAACTTATAATATATATTTTAGAAAATACTATGTTTCAAATAAATGAAAGCATGATAAGGTATTTCTATGAGAACCTCGTTAACTTTGATGAAGAAAAAATCAAAGTGTTTGAATCTAAAAATTATTCTTCTATTAAAATGCTTGGAAATGAAAGCTTAAGTAATTATATAGAAAGTAATTTGAAAGAATATTTAACAGAAGTATTTTTAAAGTTGCCACAAAATACGGAGGAAGATGTATCGGTTATTGAAGAATTTTTAAATAGCGACAAAATAGATAGTGATGATATAAAAATTAAAATTATAAATAAATCTAACGTTATTATTAAAAATTTTAAAAAAGTCCCTAGCAACTTATGGAACACAATAGTGGAGTGTAATAAATGGGATATAACATGGTTTAATATCATTTGCTATTTTGAGCATTTTAATGAACTTAACGATAAGATAATTGAACAGCTTAACCAAGGTGATGTATATAAGATGCTATCAGTTATTAGAATAGATAAAATGGAAGGCATAAACGAGTTTTCTAAGGAGGTTTGTGAAGAATTATACCAATACTTATATGAAAATGAAAACTTAAGTGATAACTTTTTAAATAAAATTCAAGAAGACATTCCAAATTATTATTCTTATTCTGAAAATAGTAAAATATCTTCTAAAAGAATGAAATTAATTTTAGATAATAATTGTATAGAAATTTCTACAAATAGCTTTATATATTTGAAAAATAATTATGATGAATTGTACTACAATTGGAGTATTAAAAATTTTGATAAGCTTTTGGAGAATTCTAAAGAAATTCCATTAGAAATTAACAATATAAAAGTGTATTTAGATGAGAATAAGATTAGGTCAGAAAATAAATTAATGCTGATTAATTCTTATAAAGAACTTGTTTTGAAAAATTTTGATGATGTAGAACTAATAAAACTGATTTTTGAATTAAATAAAGAAGAAATAATTGATAAGTTAGATAGTTCAATATTTGAATCACTAATTCATCTTGATAATTATTATAAAGAAAGGGTACTGTTACTTGCTAATAAGGTAAAAGATTTTAGTTTAGAAGATATTAAAAAATATCTAAATACTTTAGGAGAACCATTAAATTTACTTTGTGAAAAGAGTTCCCAAGAAGGACAAGATTTGAAGATGGAAAAAAGTAATTCTATTAAATATCTTCTAGAAAAGTTGGTCAGTTGCAATTATATTGAGTCATTTGATGAGACTAGCAAAAGTTATGATGTAAAGTTTAGTGTGGAAGAGAAAATATAGAAATTATAAGACTTTAGGATTATTTAATTTGAGTCTTAAAGAACTAGTTTTATAAATTTAGAGCTTGAAAAGTGCTAATCAAGAATAATAGATATAAGATAATATTTAAGCTTCTAATTATCCATATAATAAATAAAGTTATATTTGTAAAAGATGTTATTATTATATTCTAATAAAATGATGTCAACCGTATGTATGGTTTACATCATTTTTTAATATGTCCTAAAAGGTACACCTTTATAAACTATTAAATTCTTATACTATTTTAGTCCATAAAGGTATGAAAAAATATTTTTATACGTTTATAAATAAAAAGATCTATTTATAGACGATTCTGTTATAATTAATATATATAATCTTGAATTAAGGAGGAAATTACAAGTTATGCAAAAAGTCTTTGGATATATTAGAGTAAGTAGCGCGGATCAAAATATAGATAGGCAGCTTGAGGAAATGTTAGCTTTAGGTATAGGTGAACGTGATATATATGTTGATAAGCAAAGTGGCAAGGATTTCGAAAGACCTAAATATAAGGCACTTAAAACTATTTTAAGACATGGTGATGTAGTATACATAAAATCCATTGACCGTTTTGGAAGAAATTCAAGAGAAATTAAAAGAGAATGGGAAGAAATAACTCAAGAAATAGGTGTAGATATTAAAGTGTTAGACATGCCTTTACTGGATACTACACAGTATAAGGATTTAATTGGTAACTTCGTTTCTAATTTAGTTTTAGAAGTATTATCTTTTGTTGCTGAGCAAGAAAGAGAAAATATTAAGAAAAGACAACAAGAAGGTATTAAAATTGCAAAGACTAAAGGGAAACATCTTGGTAGACCTAAGGCTAAGTTTCCTGAGTGCTGGGAAGAAACTTATAAAGATTGGAAGTCTAATAATATAACAGCAGTTGAAGCTATGGCAAAGCTTAATTTAAAAAAAAGTACATTTTATAATCTTGTAAAAAAGTATGGTAAGTAATGATATTCTTGGATCTCAATAATAAAATATGCTTTCAAATAGATTAAAGTTCAAATAGTAAAGGGGATAGAAAAAAATGATAGAACAAATGAAAAATCAACAAACAACAGGTAATATAAACGAAAAAGCAAACCTAATATGGAGCATTGCAGATATTATTGGACAAGGATTATATAAACCTCATGAGTATGGGAAAGTCATTCTTCCAATGACTGTTATAAAAAGATTTAATGATACGTTACTGCCAACAAAACAAGCTGTTTTGGATAAATATGAAGAAGTAAAAAATTTTGAAGTAAAAGATGGTTTCCTTGAAAGTGCAGCGGGCTATTCTTTTTATAATATAAGTCCATTTACCTTTGAAAACTTAGTAGCTGATTCAGAGCACATAGAAGCAAACTTTAGAACTTTCCTTGCAGGTTTTTCTGATAATGTGCAGGATGTTCTTGAAAACTTTGAATTTGAAAAAGAAATCACAAAACTTGCTAACAACGGTATGCTATTTCTTATAATTCAAGAATTTAATAAGAAAAGTGCTTATATGGGTGCTGATGTTATCTCAAGTGCTGATATGGGTTATATATTCGAAGAACTTGTTAGAAGATTCTCTGAATCCTACAACGAACAAGCAGGAGCACATTTCACAAGTAGAGATATTATTTATCTTATGACCGATTTACTCATTTCAGAAGAGAAAGATACACTTATTGAAGAAGGTGTTGTAAAAACTGTATACGACCAAACTATGGGTACAAGTCAGATGCTTGGTTGTATGGAAGAAAGACTTGAACTTTTAGATGAAGAAGCAGAAATCACAACCTTTGGTCAAGAACTTAATCCTGAAACCTTTGCAATTGCAAAAGCAGATATGATAATCAAAGGTGGCAGAGCAGATAATATGCGACAAGGTAATACATTATCAGATGATAAGTTTAAAAATTACACTTTTGACTACTGTATTTCAAATCCACCATTTGGTATCGATTGGAAAGTTGAAAAAAACGCAGTTGAAGCAGAAGCTAAACTTGGTGATAATGGTAGATTTGGTGTTGGACTTCCTAAAATTAGTGATGGACAACAATTATTTGACCTTAATGGTCTTAGTAAGATAAAAGATACGGGTAGAATGGCTATTGTACATAATGCTTCACCTTTATTTAGTGGTGATGCTGGTTCTGGTTCAAGTGAAATAAGACGTTACATAATAGAAAACGATTGGTTAGAAGCTATTGTTCAACTTAGTACAGATGCCTTTTATAATACAGGCATAACTACATATATTTGGATTATGTCAAAAAATAAGCCAGCTCATAGAGAGGGAAAAGTACAACTTATCGATGCTTCAAAAATGTATGAAAAACGTAAAAAATCAATAGGTAATAAACGTAATGATATTACAGAAGAATGTAGAGATATGATTGTAAAAGCATATGGTGAATTCCAAAACAAAGTGTATACTCTTGACGACAAGACTTGTGAGTCTAAAATCTTTGATAATGTTGAATTTGGTTATAACAAAATTGTTATTGAAAGTCCTTTATTAGATGAGGATGGCAATGTTGTTAAAAAGAAAAACAAACCTGCTGTTGATACATCTAAGAGAGATACAGAAAATGTACCTATAACAGAAGATATAGACAGCTACTTCAATAGAGAAGTATTGCCTTACAACCCAGATGCTTGGATTGATAAGTCAAAAACAAAAGTTGGCTATGAAATTCCATTTACAAGGTACTTCTACAAATATGTAGCACCAGAAAAGGCAGATGATATTGCAGCAAGAATTAGTAACATTGAAGCTAAGCTTATGGCTTCATTAAAGTCTTTGTTTGGTGAGGATGGTGAAGCTAATGAATAGAGAAATGAAAGATAGTGGTGTTGAATGGATTGGTGAAATACCTACTGATTGGAAAACAAAAAATCTCAAATCTATTTTAGCAGAAAGAAAAGAAACAAATAATCCTGTAAAAACAGATTTTATTTTATCGTTGACAAACGATAGAGGGGTTATTCCTTATACGGAAAAAGGTGATGTAGGAAATAAATCAAAAGATGATTTGACAGGATATAAATTAGCCCAACCTAATGATATAGTATTGAATAGTATGAATGTAGTAATTGGTTCAGTTGGATTATCTAAATATTATGGAGCAGTTAGTCCAGTCTACTATATGCTCTATCCGAGAAAAAAAGAAGACTCTGTTGAGTACTTTAATAATATTTTTCAAACAAAAGTATTTCAAAATAATCTTAGAGGTTATGGAAATGGTATTATGGAAATTAGAATGAGAATTCAAATGATAAAACTAAATACAGTAATGCTTCCTTACCCATCTCCACAAGAACAACAAAAAACTGCAGATTATCTTGAGAAAAAAGTATCTGAAATTGATAATATTATCAATCAAACCACTCTTTCTATTGAAGAATATAAGAAATACAAACAATCACTTATCACAGAAACAGTTACGAAAGGTTTAAATTCAGATGTAGAAATGAAAGATAGTGGTGTTGAGTATATCGGTGAAATACCTAAAGATTGGAACGTAAAAAGGCTTAGATATTTAGGCACTTTGCAAAATGGTATTAGTAAAAGTTCTGATTACTTTGGTTTTGGGTATCCATTTGTAAGTTATAGTGATGTATCCAAAAATATAGAATTGCCATTGAATGGTTCTGGTTTGATAAATTCAAATGATACAGACCGAAAGAATTATTCAGTGAAACAAGGTGATGTATTTTTTACAAGAACTTCCGAAACGATTGAAGAGGTTGGGTTTGCTTCTACTTGTTTGAAGACAATTGAGAATGCTGTTTTTGCAGGATTTGTAATTAGATTTAGACCTTCTACAAGTGAACTAAATGAAAATTATTCAAAATATTATTTTAGAAGTGAGTTGCATAGAAGATTTTTTGTTAAAGAGATGAATTTAGTTACAAGAGCTTCTTTGAGTCAAGAGTTATTAAAAAAACTTCCTGTAATTATTCCATCAAAAGATGAACAACAGCAAATTGCAGATTATTTAGATAAAAAATGTTTTGAAATAGACAACATTATAACTCAAAAAGAACAATTAATAACAGAGATTGAAACTTACAAAAAATCACTTATCTACGAATGCGTAACAGGAAAACGAGAGGTGAAATAACTTGGATTATAAAGAGAAACGATTTGAGGAAGATATTGAAGCCTATCTTCTTTCAAAAGGTGGTTATACAAAAGGAGATTTAATAACTTATAGTAGAGAGAAAGCTATTGATATGCCTAAATTAATAGCTTTTATCAAAGATACTCAGCCCAAACAATGGGAACGATATGTAAGAAATTATAAAACTGATGCAGAAAGCAAATTATATAAAAGATTCAACGAAGAAGTTGAAATACACGGATTGATTCATGTTCTTAGACATGGTATTAATGACAGAGGAGTTAAAATTAATATTGCTTATTTTAGACCAGAAACAACACTAAATCCAACTGTTATTAAGTTATATGAATCAAATATTCTTACTTGTACAAGACAGTTTAAGTATTCAACAGAGAATGAAAATTCTATTGATATGGTTTTATCATTAAATGGTATTCCAATGGCAGCACTTGAATTGAAAAATCAAATTACAGGACAATCAGTAGAAAATGCAAAAACACAATTTATGTATGATAGAAACCCTAAAGAATTATGCTTCCAATTCAATAAAAGATTTCTTGTATATTTTGCAGTAGATTTATACGAAATAGCAATGACAACGGAGTTAAAAGGCAAGAATACTTTCTTCTTACCTTTCAACCAAGGTTCAAATGGTGCAGGTAATGTTGGCGGAGCAGGTAATCCAGAAAACAAAGAAGGTTATGCAACTTCTTACCTTTGGGAATCGGTTCTAACTAAAGATGTATTTATGGATATTTTGCAAAGATATATTCATTTAAGTGTTGAAGAAACAAAAATAGTAAAAGACGGTAAAGAAGTCAAGAAAGTATCTAAGAAAATTATTTTTCCAAGATACCATCAACTTGATGTCGTTACAAAAATCCTTGCAGATATAAAAGTTAATGGTAGTGGTGATAATTATTTAATTCAACATAGTGCAGGTTCTGGAAAAAGTAATTCTATTGCATGGTTAGCTTATGGGTTATCAAGTATACATAACAAAGATAATGAAAATATTTTTACCTCCATTATTGTAGTTACAGATAGAAGAGTTCTTGATAGTCAATTGCAAGATACAATCTCAGGCTTTGACCATACAAAAGGCATCGTTGAAACAATTGGTGAGGGTAAGACTTCCAAAGCCCTTAGAGATGCTATCAATGATGGAAAGAAAATTATCATTACAACTCTTCAAAAGTTTCCTGTAATTTACAATGAAATTGACGATAATAAAGGGAGACATTTTGCAATTATTGTAGATGAAGCTCATTCAAGCCAGACAGGAAATAGTGCAAGGAAATTAAAGTCAGCTCTTGCAGATAAAGAAGAAGCTCTAAAGGAATATGCAGAAATTGAAGGTAAAGCTGAAGCAGAAATAATAGATGATGAAGATAAACTTGTAAATGAGTTATTAGCACAGGGTAAACATAAAAATCTTTCTTTCTTTGCCTTTACTGCAACACCAAAGGAAAAGACTTTGGAAATGTTTGGTAAAAAACATCCAGATGGTACTTTCCATCCATACCACAATTACAGTATGAGACAGGCTATTGAAGAAGGATTTATTCTTGATGTATTAAAGAACTATATGACTTATAAGGTTTGTTATAAAATTGCTAAAAATACAGCAGATAATCCAGAAGTACCAACTTCTAAAGCAATAAAAACAGTAAGACGTTACGCATCATTACACCCTCACAATTTGCAGCAAAAAACAGCTATTATTATTGAACAATTCCGAGATATAACAAAAAATAAAATTGGTGGTAGAGGTAAAGCGATGGTAGTCACAGCTTCGAGACTTCATGCAGTTCGTTATTACCACGAATTCAAAAGATATATTGAGAGAAAGGGTTATGATGATTTAGATATTTTGATTGCTTTTTCAGGTGTTGTAAAAGATGACACAGAGGAATTTACTGAAGAAGGTATAAATAAGCGTAAAGATGGTTCTACCATTAAAGAAAATCAATTAAAAGCAGATTTTCATACAGATGATTTTAATATGTTAATTGTAGCTGAAAAGTATCAAACAGGATTCGATGAACCTCTATTACATTCAATGTTTGTTGATAAGAAACTAAGTGGAGTTAAAGCGGTTCAAACTCTTTCACGAGTAAATAGAATTTGTGCAGGTAAAGAAGATACATTCATTCTTGATTTTGTTAACACAAAAGAGGAAATAGAAGAAGCCTTCAAACCTTACTATGAATCAACCATTTTAGATGAAGAGATTAATGTCAATCTTATTTATGATACAAAAATAATGCTAAGAAATTACAAAATTTATAATGATGATGATGTTGAGAAGTTTGTAAAAATTTATTACAAAAAGGGAAATCAAAATGCTACAGACTTAGGTAAAATGACAAGCCTTTTAAAACCTATAGTTGATAGATATTTGGAACTTAATGAAGAAAAGAGATTTGAATTTAAGAAAACTGTTCGTAACTTCAACAAATGGTATTCTTACATTATTCAAATTGCAAGAATGTTTGATAAGGATTTACACAAAGAATATGTTTTTACAGCTTACCTTGAAAAATTACTTCCAAAAGCTAATGGAAGGGATATAGATTTAGAAGGAAAATTGAAACTTGAATTTTACAAATTAGAGAAAACTTTTAAAGGTGATATTTCATTAAATCCAACAGTAGAAGATGAAACTCTTATAAATCCAAAAAACATTGATACAGGTGGAAAACCAGAGAATGAAGACGAGCTTTTAGAAAATATCATCAACAAGATTAATGATAGGTTTAAAGGCATTTTCACTGAGGGTGATAAGGTTATTGTAGAAACGATTTACAACAAGTGTGTAAAAGACAATAAGAAACTTAAGCAATATGCTAAAAAGAATGACTCAGAGGTATTTGAACAAAGCATTTTCCCTGAAATCTTTAAAAAGATTGCACAAGATTGTTACACAGAATCAATGTCTTCCTTTTCTAAATTGTTCGAGGATAAGACTTTCTATCAATCGGTAATGGAAGAAATTGCAAGAGAAGCATATAAAGATTTGAGAAGTAAAAAATAAAGGTGGGGTTGTATTATGGCAGATATAAAGTTTGAAATTAAAGAAAACACAGGGATTCTTTCAGAGTCACCAAAAGGGTGGAAAAAAGAATTAAACCTAATAAGTTGGAATGATAAAGAAACTAAGTTTGACATTAGAGATTGGGATCCAGATCATAAGAAAATGGGTAAAGGAGTTACTTTAACGGTTGATGAATTGAAAAAACTTAGAGATGTGCTAAATGGTATGGAGTTGTAAAATATTAAGTATATATATATGTGTGAGAAAGGAGAAATTTAATTAAAGAAACAAATGAAAGTAATGAGAAGGTATCAAAAAGGACGCTTTGGTTAAAGGAAGGATAGTACACTCTAAATATAGAAATGTATAGAAGAATAACTATGAGTTTTATTATGGGGGGGGACTAACTATGAAATATTATGCTGAACGTAATAATTTATTAGAAGAAAATTTTAATATTTCTTTTGAGGATTTAAAACAACATTTTTATAAAATATACATGTATTTTGCTAATACGAAGTGCTTTGATGTGGCAATAAAGGGAGTTTGGAAAAAACCTCAATGGGAGGAAGAATATCTAACAATACCACCCTTATTAGCTCCATCGCCAGAGACATTCTTTATGAAACAGTTATCTAGCAACGAAATATATCCAATATTTCAATATTACGAAAACTATACAGAAACGGAATTATTTACTGTAATAGAAATTTTGTATGATAAGATTTGTACATATGATTACAAAAATAGTGTTATAAACAATGATGTAAAAAAAGAATTTGCTATTCAAATAAATAATGTTTTACAATTATATGATGATGGGTATTTCCTAGAAATACATAGTGGCACTATAACTAAAGGTGCTAATGATCCTGTAAAAAACATGTTATCAGAAGACTTATCTAAGATATTGCCTGAGGATATAATGACTAAAACCAGAACTGCAATAAAAATGTATTATAGATTTGATTCAAATATGGAAATGAAAACGAAAGCAATTACCATTTTAGCAGATATATTAGAGCCACTTCGTGATGAATTAAAAGATATTTTAAATCATGGATACGAAACTAATAAGAATGACCATGATAAACTTATTTTTGAGATTGTTAATAATTTCAATATTAGACATACAAATACTAAACAACATGAAAATTATGAACATGAGATATGGTATGATTGGATGATACAATATTACTCAAGCGTTATAATCACTTTTTATAAACTAAAAAAAATAAAAACTAATTTACAGTAATATCTTAGTTCAGTTACACACAATGCTAATTGTGTTGAATTGGGAAAACAAGAGCAAAACCTTGATATATAAGGCTTTGCTCTTACTTTTTAATTTTAAAAAAGCAAATTTGCAAAAATGAATTCAACATAATATAATAATATTATATATTATGTTGAATTAAATAAACACAGAGAGGGTGCATGAAATAAGGCTTTACAAAAAATAGAATTGGTAATAAAAGGTAAGACTTTTTGGCACTTTAAAAACAGAGAAGGAGTTAATTATGGAAAGAGTAGAACCAATAAGATCAGAGAAGAAGATTAAAGATCTAAAGAAATATCTTCTTGGAGCAGGTAGTATGAGAAACTATGCTTTAATTGTGCTGGGACTTAATACAGCCCTCAGGATTTCAGATATACTTTCATTAACGTGGGAGGATGTATATGACTTTGAGGAAAAGACTTTTAAAACTCATGTATATATAAAAGAACAAAAGACCGGTAAGGATAAGAAGTTTTTACTTAATAAAAACACTGTAGAAGGTCTTTTAAAGCATAAAAGAAAGCTTGGACATATAAATCCTTCAGAGTATATTTTCAGCAGCCGTAATGGTCAAAATAAAGCTATAACAAGATTTATGGCTATAAAGATAATAAAAGAGAGTTGTGCAGCAGTGGGAATAAAAGAACATGTAGGCTGCCGTTCATTAAGAAAGACTTTTGGGTATCATTCCTGGAAGAAGGGAGTACCTGTGCCGGTGCTCATGGAGCTGTTCAATCATTCAACACAATCAATAACCAAGCTTTATCTTGGGATCTCCCAGGATGATATTGATGATGTTTACCGTTTAGTTGAACTTTAAAATCTATATAGTTTTATTTATAACTGATATATAATAATATTATCATTGATAAACTTTTTCATGAAATGTATTGAAAAAATCTTATCATTGTGATAAGATTAATGTATATTAATCATAATGGAGGGAATAATAATGATTGAAAATATAGATGATGAAAATCAATGTAAAAAATATACTAATCATACTAAAAGTGAAATTAAAGAATTTATATATAGATGTTTTGAACTTATAAGAGAAGGAAAAAAAGATTATCTGAGTTCAAATGAGAAGAATTTTAATTTTCAGGCTGAATATGGTATACGAGATATTTGGAAAGTTGTTTTATCAATATCTGTAGAATATTTTTGTTACTCTGCTGATGACTATAAAAAAACAAAGAATGGTATAAAAATAGAACGAGTTTATATTTTTAAAGTACCATATGTTCTTCAGGATAGAAGGACTGATATATATTTAAAACTAAAAATGAGAAGAAAAAAGAGTTACGAAGATGTTTTTGTATTATCGCTTCACAAGCCAGAGAAGCCTTTAAATGTATTATGGAATGATTTTTAGTAGTACATAATGGAAATAGTACTAGTATAAATTATCATAAATAAATTGGATATTAACCATAGTTTGTATATAATTAGAATTTTATATGATGAAATGAAATATTTATGATTCTGGTACTATCTCCTCAAAATATAAAAGTAAAGGAAGATAAATATGAATAATAAAAAGAAGGAATTCAAAGAAATTAATAAAGTATATTGTGAATTTTGTGATGAAGATATAGAGTACGATACTGTCATTGAAGAAGAAACAATTAATATTAATGGAATAGAAGTTACTTTTAATAAAATAAAAGACTATTGTGTTGATTGCCATAATGAAGTTTATGTAGAAGAAGACAATATTACTAATGTTAAAAATGCAAATATAGAATATAGAAAAAAACTTGGATTAATACAAGTAGATGAAATTAATTCATTACTTAGTAAGTACAATATAGGTAAGACTACATTAGCATCATTATTAGGATGGGGAGAAATTACTATTGTACGATATATGGAAGGATCTACGCCATCAAAAGATTATTCAGATACGTTAAAAAGTTTAGATGACCCAAGAACAATGAAATCTTTATTAGAAAAAAATAAGGAAAAAGTAACTGATATAGCATATAAAAAATGTAAAAAGGCTTTAAATCAATATTTAGATGAAACATCAATTGATAATTGTGGGGATACTGTTTTAGAAAATACAGTAAGTTACTTTTTGAGTAAAGATTATGAGGTAACGCCATTAGCATTACAAAAATTATTATATTATGCACAAGGATTCTACTATGCGTTAAGAGGTGATTACTTATTTAGAGAAGACTGCGAAGCATGGGTACATGGTCCAGTATACACTGAAATTTATTCACGATATAAGTCATTTGGATATGATCCTATAAAAAATGAATGTATTTATAATTTATCAGAAGAAAAAGTTTCACTATTAGATGGAATATTAAAAGCATTTGGTTGCTACAATGGAAAAATATTAGAAAAGTTTACTCATTCTGAAATGCCTTGGAATAAAGCTAGAGTTGGAAAAAAAGATGATGAACCATCAAATGAAATAATCAGTAAGAAAGCTATAGCTGAATATTTCACTAATGTCGTTGAAAAGTATAATATCTCTAATGTATATGATATAGATATATACAGTTCTACACTTAAAGATAAAGTTTTGTAATCTGTAATAAGATAAATAATAAATAAATTAAAATATAATGGAGGTGCAATTTTATGGCAAAAACAAAAAGTAGTATTTCTGGAAAACAAAATAAAAAAATAGTTCCAGTTAAATCTTACACTAAATCAAATGGAACAAAAGTAAAATCACATAGAAGATCCACGCCTAATTAATATATGGTTAAAGTATGGTTATTGAGCATTTATAAATTAATTCCACAAATTACCAATTTTAAGGAGGTTATCAATAATATGAATATACACTCAGATGTTCACATTAATGAAAAAAAATACACACTTGATAAAAATGAACTAAAAGGTTTAGAGTTAAAAGAGATAGCGCACATTTCCGAAAAAGTAGCTCTTTATAAAAAGATTCCTCACAAGGCAGATGAAGAAATTATAAATTCTCAAACGTACAAACTTACACATGGAGAAAAGTTTTTTTCATCGGACTTCAAAGAAAAAATAAAAATTTCTATAGATAATAAAAAGTATTATCCTGAAAAAGATCAACTTACCGGTATTGAACTAAAAATTTTAGCAGATATAAATCCTTCAGAGTATAAGCTAATAAGAGAGGTTAAACATGATGGAGCAGATCAATTAATAGAAGATAATGTTGTTTATGAGATTAATAATAATGATGAATTCTTTTCTGTTCCTAAAGGAATTCAAAATGGAACAATTGAGGTGAGGGATAATGCCATTGTTACCAAATGATAAGGACTTTTTAGATAATCATAATTTAGATTATGAACTGCATGAATTACCTGGAGAAACACTTCTTGTTATAAAAGATTATCAACTATCTTCTATGTTTAATACAGAAAAAACAAAAGTTTTAATAAAAATACCAAATGGATATCCTATGGCTAACCTTGATATGTTTTGGGTTTATCCGCATATTAAATTAAGAGAAACAAACCAATATCCTCAAGCTGCAGATCAATTTCAAAACTATTTAAATGTATCATGGCAAAGATTTTCTAGGCATTATGCTTGGAAACCTACCTATAATTTGTCCAAGCATTTAAATGTAATAAAGGATGTATTAGTTAATGGAAGGGGATAACTATTATATGAATAAAAATATCACTATGACTTTTTTAGAGAAAGACTATAATTTACTTCAAAAACATTTGTTTAAAGATGGTAATGAACAGGCTGCATATTTATTATGCAGTCTTTCTCAAACTGAAATTGAGACTAGATTCTTAGTTAAAGAAGTGATTCAAGTTGAAGATAAGCATATTTTAAAAAATAATAATATGGGTATATATTATACTTGTGATTCATATATGCCTGTAATCGCTAAAGCTAAGTCTAATCAATTATGCTTTATAATGGTTCACTGTCATCCATGTGGCATAAGTGAATTTAGTGATATAGATAATGAACAAGAAATTAAATTACTAAGATATGCTTATAATAGAATTAACAACAAATTGCATGGAAGTATGATTTTTAGTGATTCAAATACTTTTACTGGAAGAATATTAAACTATGAATCTGAAAGATATACTTCAATATCTAAAATAAGAGTATTAGGAGATACATATAAATTTATAAACTCAGTTAATAGTGATCCTTTAAAAACTATTAATAAGGATATATTTAATAGAAATATTTTGGCTTTTGGAGAAGATCTGTTAAAGATACTTCAAAATATTCATATAGGAGTAGTTGGATGTGGTGGAACCGGGTCAGCTGTAATTGAAGAATTATGTAGGCTTGGAGTAGGTAAACTTACTCTAATTGATGATGATAAAATTGAAAATACAAATATAACAAGAATACATGGAAGTAATCTTTCAGATGTAGGAAAACCAAAAGTAACATTAATGCAAGAAATGATAGGAAAAATAAACATTGGCACGAATGTTATAGCTATAAATGAAAAATTAGATAATCCTAATACAGCAAAAAAACTTAGAGATTGTGATCTTATATTTTCATGCGTGGATTATACACATTTTACTAGATCTATATTAAATCAAATTGCAATAGCCTATTATATTCCTCTTATAGATGCCGGAATAAAATTTGATTCAAAAAAAGGTATATTGAATGATATTTTTGGAAGGATAGACGTTGTTTTACCTAATGATAGATGTTTATTTTGTAGTGGAATAATAGATTCTAATATGATATCAGCAGAACTAATGACAAATGAAGAATATATAAAATTAAAAGAACAAGGGTATGTTCCTGAACTTCCAAAAGATAAAGTACAAGTTATTCCATATAATTCATTAATAGGATCATATGCTGTAATAGAAATGATTCAATTATTAACTAATTTTAAAGGTAAAAACATTAAACATATAATATATAAATTTATGGCAAATAAGACGTTAACTATAGAACCAGACTTTGATAGTGAATGTATTTGTAATTCCGAAAAACTTATTGGATGTGGTGATATTGAGCCATTTTTATTATTATCCTGGGCAGGTGTAAAATGAGTATTCTTAAAATTCTTAAAAATATTTTTAGTAAAAAAGAAAAACGTATATTAAAATTTAAGAAAGTAATTTTTGAAAATAATTTTTCAGTAAAACCACAAAAAAATGCCATAACTATAGTTAAAAAGAATAATTCATTTAAATGGGTAAAATTCAAATGCCCATGTGGATGTGGTAAAGAAGTAACTTTATCTTTAAATCCAAGTATTAAACCATATTGGGAAATAACTATGAAAAAAAATAAAATTACATTATCTCCATCAGTATATTTAACAGGTTTTCCATGCAATTCTCATTTCTTTATTAGAAATAATAAAATTGATTGGGTCTAATTCTTATTTTTAGTTTAAAGGGTAACTGGAACATATCTACAACCAGGGGCAAAGTAATTAATGGTACTTTTTCATGTTTTCAATGTTACATACTTTCTACATTGCCATTGGTTAAGATGCTCCCATTACCCCGATTTTATACTTTTTCTTATATTTTATAGGTTACATTTACGCTACTTGTTAATATAATAGTTATAGTATTTAAAAAGAGAGAAGGTTATTTATATGCTTAGACCTATTGTGACTAATTATTGTGAACTTAATAGAAATGGTGATTTTCAGAAACTATATGGAACAGCAGCTGAATTAAAACTAACTACTTTTTGTGGTGTATATGCTGATGCTTTTAAACATAATAACAATATTGAATTACATCCTGCTATATTAATGCGTGGTAAAATTATAGCATCTTATTATGTTATTGTATAAATATATTTAAAGGGCTATAGGTTAAACTCCGTAGCCCTTTATTTTACTATAAATACTTATCCTTAACTGCGTCAAATTTAGGTTTTCCGTAAATAGATTCTACTGCTATTTATTATTTTTTGATAGAATGGTTGAAATATAAGAATGTAATACAAAATTTTTCGGGCCACAGCTGATGAGGAGTTGTAGCACAAAAATTTTGTATTACATTCTCCTACCGCCCTTCGGTTGCTGCTACCGCATTACATGATGGACACCTTGTCATGGAAAAACACCCTGACCACTTCCATCATTCCACTTGGTGGGTATTCTCTTTTTTTCTTCTTTCCTTCTAGCATATATATTACTTATAAAAATTCCTTAAACAATTAAAGACAATATAAATAGTAAGAGGTAGTTTTAATTTAATTAAACTTTGTTTTTAAAATCAATTTTCATTTCAAAAGTTGTAACTTTTTTTCAAATATCCAAGATAAATATTTTTATATTTCACTTAATTATTATTAAGTATTTACTTGACAATAGTTAAGTAAAATGATATAATTATAATTGTAGAAAGGAAATAAAAAAATATCAGGAGGTTTTAAAATGAATATTCAAATTGTTTCAATCAAAATGGTGAAAGAAAAAGAATTACATTATCAATACGAGGATATCTCAAGACCTAGAGAATCAGTAGATTTAATTAAAAACATTATAGGGGATATGGATAGGGAAGCATTAGTAGTAATAACATTAGATGTTAAAAATCATCCAACCTCAATCAATATATGTTCCACAGGGAGTTTAAATTCTTCTATTGTACACCCTAGAGAAGTATTTAAAACGGCAATACTAGGAAATGCTGCAAGTATATTAATAGGTCATAATCACCCTTCAGGAAACCCAACACCAAGTAACGAGGATATTAATATAACAAAAAGGTTGAAAGAAGCTGGTAAAATATTAGGAATAGAAGTATTAGACCATATAATCATTGGTAGTTTTGATAACTACATAAGTTTTAAGGAGAAAGGGCTTTTATAAAGTCCTCAACCCTTAAATTTGAATGTTCATTGTATATAGATATTATTAAAAATCAGGAGGTGTTTTATATGGAAAGAGAACAAATAGAAAATATATATAAAATCAATAGTTTAACAGATTATAAGTTAAATAGTACCGAGGATATATTAAAAGTCCATGGAGTAGATTTTAAAGTGGTTGATGGGTACAACAGACTTGATGACTTAAACAGAGATATCTACAAAAAATTCATAGTTAATATTTTTAATGCCTGGGGATTAGGACCTAGAGCGACTTTAGTTCCAAAAGGTATTTACTTTGTAGAAGATATAAGCCATTTAGGCAAAGAGAACATAGAAGATGATTATTTTATACCTTTGGGTGGAACTATCAAAACTATTGATAGAAGTGGACTAAAAAGCATATTACACACATGGAACGATAAAGAATATAAACACCTTAAAATTATAGAAAATGAAACTCATACTTATTTAAGGTTTGAGTATGAAATTAATGGAGAACCTACATGGCTCCACGTAGAAAAAAACGGAGAAGAATGGTATTAAAGCATTGAAAGGAGAACAAAAAATGAATAAAGATAGATATTTTCAAGAGGTAGAGGAATTAATTAAAAAAAATAAAAATGTAACTAGAGAAGATTTTGAACTGCTTTATTTAGCAGTATCAGGAATTAATATTAATAGTGATGTTGAATTTTTAGCTGATAAAATAGTAAAAAGCTTAAGCAATAATACAGTTATGGAAACATTAGTTTCATGGGAATTTCTACAAACAGCAGTTGGTAGGGCTATAATAAAGGCTAAATTTCAAGCAGGGAATGAAATATATTTTACAAGTGATTTATGTGAAATAACAGGCTATTCAAGAGCGTTTATATCACAAGAAATGAAAGCTGGGAACATTAAATTTGAAAAAAGAAAGGGTACAGTTTTCTTTAGGGAGAATGACGTTAAAGAGTACCTTTCCAAAAAGGGCATAGATAAAATGGAAAAAGAAAATGAATTAAAATATAAAGAGCTAAAGGAAAAATTGATTAATGGAGGTTTTGAAAGAGAAGCCGATTATAAGGAAATGTAATACGTTTTTAATCCAGGTATTTTAAATTGCCGGAAAAAATGTATTACACTGAAAGGAGGATATTTTCGTGAATACAGAACCTAGAATAAATTCTACTTCATTAAGATTTAGCAAAAGAGTAGGTGACATAGTAGATAACATACAAGGAAAAACTTTCGCTGATAAATTTGAATTTATTGTTTTAGATTATCAGGAAAAGAAAGATGAAAGAGAAGCATATTTAAATGAACTGGATAAAAAAATCAAGATGAAGAAAAAACAATTAGATGAAATTAGAATGTATTTAAATAAATTCTCTAGCATATCTGAAAAGGTTAATATTGCAGAAAAAACCATTGAAAGCTTAATTAAAGATTGTAATACAAAATTTTAAAGTACATGGACAGATTTTTGCTGCAGCTGAAATATTTTGTAGTACGTTTTATTGGAGGTAAGGTTATGAGTTTAATAGATTATAAAAATAATATTATAAACATTGGTGATATTGTAAAACTTGAAAACTCTAATAAAGGTAAATTAGATTACTTTGTATATGCTGATGATTTATTATACAAATATGATAAAAATGGTAAAATACACCCTGATAAATTAGGTAATATCAAGATTGATAAAGGTGTATCTTTAATTAATAATACTACATGTAAATGGATTAATTTAGGTTCTAAAGAAAATGTTTATTATACAATTTTTCAAGTTGAAAATTAATTACAGAAGCTAAATTTATAAAATATGATTTAGAACAAGGTTTAATCAAACCCTTTAATTTTAAAAACAATCTTGATTTATCTTTATAATAAAGTTAAATCATAATTTGCAGATTTTGATATAATTGATTGAAAGCTAAATAGTAATTTAACTTTCAAAATGTAAATGAAATTTGAGAGTAGCATCTAGGATTTTCGTGCTTTTTTATATAAATTATTAAGGATAATACAATTATATGTAAAATTATAATTTTAAAACTTTAAAAGAATAGTTGGTTTAATATATAAATTTTGCTTAGGCAATAGTGTGAATTTAAGATTTATTTATATAAATAGTAATTTATAAATTAACTTATAAAAAGTAGAGGGGGAAGGGAACTTGCTTTATGAAGAAAATTGTTTAACTGAAATAAACAGTTTTGCAGAATATTTAAGCTTTATTAAAAATTACAGTGAAAAAAACAAAGTAGAACTTTGGTACAGAGGTCATAGAACTAATGTGTGGGAATTAAAGCCAAATTTATATAGAGATGCAAAAAGAATTAAGGGCGTTGGCAACGAAATAACAGAGTTAAGATATGATTTTGTTAATTTCAAAGATGAATTTTATAAATTAAAAAAAGAAGTAATTGATAAAGATTTATTTGATATTTCCAAATTAAATGATTTTCAAATAATGTTTATAGCTCAACATTATGGATTATTGACTCCTATTTTAGATTGGACTACAGATCCATTAGTGGCTCTTTTCTTTGCCTTAGATGAGTACAGTTATAATGATGTAGAATTTCCAGTAATATATATTTTTAAACCAGGTTTCTGTAATGCAAACGCATTTATTAGTCATAGTGATAAAAGTCCTATTGTAGAACCAGTATGCATTGATAATCTAAATAATCATTTTAACAAATGGTGTGATAATTTAAATATTTCTCTAGGTCATGTACCAATAGCTATATTTAGCAAAAATGATTTCTCACACAGGATATGTAGACAATCTGGTAAATTCACTTTTCATCAAGCAGTAGGTCCGTTAAGTTATTCATGGAATGATATAGTTATAGGAGATCAGAAATTTGTAGATGCAATAAAAATAAATCCTAAAGCAGTTAGAGAAATAAAAGAATATCTTTTAATATTAAATATTAATAAGAAATCTATATATCGTGATACAACTCCTACTCCTTTAGATAATATGTGTGTTCAAATAAAAGAGCAAGGATTGAAAGCATTTAAAAATAGCATTAATGAAGCAAATAAGGTATTATTGTAATAGTGAATTAACAAATAAATGCCAGTTTTGGGTTGATTAATATAAATAGTAATTTGTCGTGATAATTGAGATAACGACAAATCAGAATTTGTTTTTGTCTCAGAAGGGGAGTTGAACAATGAAAAAGTCAGATATTTTTTGGCAAACATATTTAAACCTTGAAAAAGAAGTAATTGAAGTATCAAAATACATTTTCTTCACTGATGAAGTGTTGGTAAATGGTAGTGGCGGCATAGTTGCTCAATTTTGTAAAACACAGCTTGAAACTTTTTCACCTCATATTGCAGATTTATTGGTGCGCTGTTGTGTTCAAATCGAAGCTATATCGAAAGAATTATATTTTGATAATGGTGGCACTAAAGCAAGAGGAGATAATAGTATCTTTTTCGATGAAGATTGTCTGAAATTGATTGATGTTAAATGGAAGACACATAACAAACTTGTAATGGTTGTTGCTCCCTTTTTTAATTTTACTAAAAATGAAAACAGTATTTTAAAACCTTTAAGAGAAGCTCATAAAAGACAAGGAACGTATTGGGAAAGAGCCTATCAAGCAGTAAAGCACGATAGATACTCTTCTTTACAAAAAGGAAATGTCAAAGCTTTAATCCAAGCTTTAGCTGCGCTCTTTTTGCTTAATATCTACTACCGTAATGATTCATGGATAATTAAGTATAACGATATATCAAAACTTGATTACAGCATGGGTTCGGCAATTTTTACAGTAAAATCTCCTGAAGCAAATCAGCTGTGGTATGGAAATAACCCGACTATTTGCGAGAGTCCATATGTTGTTAGGTACAAAGATACTGATTATCAGCGAATTGAAGAAATGCAGCGACATGAGCAACAGGCATTAGATGATTATTGGAGCAAACAACCAGAATTGAATGAGCCTGCATTTATAACTCAATTAAAAAAAGCTTCTGAAGGAGGCCAAAGGGTAATAGGTATTTGGGAACTGGCAAAATATCGGTTAAATAAGAAAATTCCCAATACTTTATCTTTCGAAGATAGAAAATCACGTCTAATTACTAGTGAAGAATGGAATGGTTGGGTACATCAACACAATAAGCACCTTTCAGCAGATGAACTTACAGAAGACAATATTCAAAAAGAAATTGATTCTGTTGGTACTTCTTGGGGAATAGAAATAATGAATAAATTTCAAAAAATGGAATGGGTTCAAATTGCGATGAATAGTGAAATATGTGAGATATATATTCCATAACTAATACTGACTAAAAGCAATAGATTAGGCTACTAGGATTAACTAAAATAATTTCTGTTCATCGGTAGTTGAACAGAACAACAAATTCCAATTTGTCAGTCATATATAAGTATTGTAACTATGATCCATTGATATTTCAGGAATGAATTTGCGATATTTTTTGTTACATAATAGTATTATGTATATACCTATATAACTTTGTTATAAATTTACAAGAATACAAAAATTTAAGGAATAAAGCATCAAATATTTTTGTAATAAGTATAGATTTTATCAAATGGAAGAATGATTTAACGGAAAAAACAATGGTTTTGTTAAAGATATTAGCAAAACCATTTATTTTAAATATATTTTTGAAAGTTAACTTTCAAAAATATTGAAAGGGGCAAGATTGTATGACACAGCTTGAAAACATTACTTCAGAACTTAATAGATTGTTTGATGTATTTAACAAACATTATTATAATAATGAAATTCAAAAGCCAGTGATAGCAGTACAGACCAATGGTAAGGACAGTAGCACAATGGGCTGGTGTACTTGCAATAAAGTATGGAAGGACAGCACAAAAAATGAATTTTACTATGAAATTACTATATGCAGTGAGTATTTATTTAGAAATGTTCAGGAAATCTGTTCCACGCTGCTTCATGAAATGGTTCATTTGTATTGGGGTAATACCAGCAGCTCTGTAACCAGGGGCAAGGTAGAAATAAAAAAAGGCAGTACTGCCTTTTTAATTAATAAACAATATAAGAATATGAAGCAATTTTAAGTACTAATACTTTTTACTATAATAAATTTGAGTAAATATAGATATCATACCTTGAATAAATATTAAGCTTCCAAATAAACATATAATCCAAATATTAACATCTTTAAATGCCAAAGTAAAAGTAATTGCAGTATTTATTAAAAGCATAATATAATTTGTTTTAGCACCTGCCTTATCTCTAATAAGAGTATTTCTTTCATCATTTTGTTCTATTTTCATTTGTTTCTTTTCTTCTATGCCATCTTTTAATACAAATAACTTTAAAATATTATTCGTAGAATTTCCAAAAATCATTAATGCAATAACAAGAGGGATAATTAACTTTAAATTATTTCCATAGATTTTAATGAGAATCAAACATAGCATCATAATACTTGAACTAAGTCCAACTAATATATAATTCCTAATTTGATTATTATTTTTCATTCTGTTATTCCTCCTCATATATAAAAATTTCTTCAATTAACATACTAAAATATCGTGAAATTTTGAAAGCCAAAATAATTGATGGATTATACCGTCCGTTTTCCAAAGAGCCTATTGTTTGCCTAGATACTTCCAATGCTGTGGCCAATTCTTCTTGCTTTATTCCTCGTTGTTTTCGTATTTCCTCCAATCTATTTTTCACAATTATACTCCTTTCTTTATTAATGGAAAGTATGCTTTCCGTTAATAAAATAGCATATAACACATCTCGTGTCAAGTTTACTTTCCGTCAAGATGCAAAAATTTAGTAGGTTATAAAATAACCTACTAAATTTTTACCATAATTAAAAATATATATTAATTACCCTAAATTAGATTGTAAATAAACTTCTTTTTTCTGTTCTTCTGTGATTCCAATATATCTTAAAGTTTGTGATTTTGAAGAATGATTAAATATATCCATAAGCAATTCTAAAGATGTACCATTTTGATATGCATGATAACCAAAGGTCTTTCGCAAAGTATGTGTTCCAATTTCTCCTGATATTATTATATTAGTATTTTCATCTCTTTCAATAAGGCCTATGGATTCAGCTGCGTTATTTAATATTCTGTATGCCTGCTGCCTAGTTATATGTGAATTAGCACCTTTGCGACTTCTAAATACATAACAATTTAGGTCCGATTCAGGATATTCTTTTAGATAGGTATGTATTAATTTTACAACTATATCTCCAATATAAAATTTTTTTGTTTTGCCGGTTTTCTTTTCAGTAATTGTTACATAATCTTTTACAATTTTCATATTAGGTTTTAATAAATCTGAAAGCTTCAATGTTAATATGTCACTGATCCTTAAACCTACATTGATACCGAGTATGAAAAGTAATTCATTTCTAGTTGATTGACTCTTTAAAATAGCTCTCATATTTTTAATTGTTTTAATATCTCTTATTGGTTCTACTGAGTTCATTTTTATTTCTCCTCAAATTATGATCTATAGATTTATTTAAAATATAATGTTACATATTACTATTATATTTCATAATTATGTAACATTCAATAGCGTTGTATTTATATAATATCTTATAATTCCCACTGTTAAGCCATTCTGAATGTTACAAAACTCTGTTGTGTAATATTCGCAAAATTCAATCAGCATGATATAATTAAAATTATAAAACTGAAAAGGAGGAATTATTTTGAAAAAATATTGGGAACTTGATGAACTTATAGATTATTTTACTATTATGCCAAATGAACTAGAACAATTAGGTAATAAAAGTAGTTCAAGTAGATTAGGCTTTGCTATTTTATTTAAATTTTTTCAATATGAAGCTAGGTTTCCAAGATATAAAACTGAAATACCAAAGGATGTAATATTCTATATTTCTAAACAATTAGATATTGAAGCAAGTACTTTTGATACTTATGATTGGAATGGCAGGAATATAAAATATCATAGAGCACAGATAAGAGAATATTTTAGATTTCGTGAAGCCACATTAGAAGATATTAAAAATGTTTCAGAATGGCTTTATACCAATGTATTATATTATGATTTAGATATTAATCATTTAAAAGTAGAAGCATATAAACACTTCCGTAAATTGCAGATTGAACCTCCAACACCAGACCAAATGGATAGATTAACTAACGCAGTTATACATAATTATGAAGATAAATTTTTTCAGGATACTTTTCAAAAACTCCCTAACGAAGCTCTAGCAAAAATGGATACACTTATTAATGATTTAACTACTTATGAGGAAAATGAAGTAGATTACGGCAGTTCAGATAATATTTCTTTTAGTGATTTAAGAGCTGATCCAGGGCGTATTGGATTAGAAAGTGTTTTTAAAGAAATTACTAAACTCAAAACAATTCAACAAATTAATCTTCCAGAGAATCTTTTTAATAATATTCCTCAAAAAATACTTGAAAAATACAAATTAAGAGCTGTTTCAGAAGATTTACGAGAACTTCGCAGGCATTCAAAACCACTTCGCTACACTTTATTATCATCCTTCTTTTGGCTTAGAAGCAGAGAAATTACAGATAATCTTATTGAACTTCTAATACAAATTATTCATAGGATAGGTGTCAGAGCTGAAAGAAAAGTAGATAAAGAAATTTTAAATGATTTTAGACGTATCAACGGGAAATCAAATATTTTATTTCAAATGGCAGATGCAGCTGTAAACAATCCAGACGGTATAATAAAGAAAGTATTATTTCCAATTGTAAGTGAGACTACATTAAAAGACTTAATAAAAGAGCTTAAAAATACTGGTTCTGCATATAGACAAAAAGTATATACCATTATGAGATCATCATATAGTAATCATTATAGGAGAATGGTTCCAGAAATACTTAATGTTTTACAATTTTGTTCAAATAATCAAATACATCAACCGATTATAAAAGCTTTGGATATTATCAAAAAATATTATAATATAGGTACTCATTATTTTACTGATAATGAATTTATACCAATTGATGGTGTTATTCGTACATCTATGAGAGATGCGGTTATAGAAACTGATGATAATGGCCATGAACGCATAAATAGAATAAACTATGAAATTGTTACTTTACAGGCTTTAAGAGATAAATTACGTTGTAAAGAAATATGGGTAGTTGGTGCAAATAGATATAGAAATCCCGATGATGACTTACCAACTGACTTTGAAGAACGTAGAGAAGAAAATTATAAAGCCCTAAAACAGCCATTGAATTCAGAAGAATTTATAAATAGTATTAAACAATCCATGTATAATGCGTTAAATAGATTGGATGTTGGTATGCCTAAAAATCCTAAAGTACGTATATCCAATAAAAATAACAAAGGTTGGATTACTTTATCTCCTAGTGAACCACAAAATGAACCTTTGAACTTGCCAAAAATAAAAGCTGAAATTATGAGACACTGGCCCATGACTAATTTACTTGATGTACTTAAAGAAGCAGATCTAAGAATAAACTTTACTGATAATTTTAAAACAGTAGCTGCATACGAAAAATTAGATAGATCTATAATTCAAAAACGTCTTATTTTAGCTTTATATGGATTAGGCACAAATACAGGGTTAAAGCGTATTTCAGCAGGAAATCATGGAGAAAGTTATAAAGATTTACTTTATATAAAAAGAAAGTTTATAAATAAAGATAATCTACATAATGCAATATCATCAGTAGTTAATGCAATACTTAAAAGTAGAGTAGAAGATATCTGGGGTGAAGGTACAACAACCTGTGCTTCAGATAGTAAAAAGTTTGGAGCATGGGATCAAAATTTAATGACGGAATGGCATATTAGATATCGTGGACGCGGTGTGATGATATATTGGCATGTCGAAAAAAATTCTACCTGCATATACTCACAGTTAAAGCAATGTTCATCTTCTGAGGTATCGGCAATGATAGAAGGTTTATTAAAGCATTGCACAGATATGGAAATAGAAAAAAACTTTGTGGATTCTCATGGCCAAAGTGAAGTTGCTTTTGCTTTCTGCCACCTATTAGGATTTAATCTAATGCCTAGAATTAAAGCAATTCATTCACAAAAATTATATAGACCGGATCCTGGAATGAGTGAAGCATATCCTAACTTGCAGCCAGTACTAACAAGGCCTATAAATTGGGAACTTATAAGGCAACAGTATGACCAAATGATAAAATATGCAACTGCATTAAGACTAGGTACAGCTGAAACAGAATCTATATTAAAAAGATTTACTAGAAACAATTTGAAACATCCTACATATCTTGCCCTTGCCGAATTAGGAAAAGCTATAAAGACCATATTTCTTTGTGAATACTTAAATTCAGAAGCTCTAAGAATAGAGATACATGAAGGGCTTAATGTAGTTGAAAATTGGAACTCAGCTAATTCATTTATTTTCTATGGTAAAAGTGGTGAAATATCAACGAATAGAATTGAAGATCAGGAACTTTCAGTATTAAGTCTTCATCTCTTACAAAATTGCTTGGTATATGTAAATACATTAATGATACAGCAAGTATTATCTGAAAAGAAATGGTACGATATGATGACACCTGAAGATTTCAGAGCTTTAACTCCATTAATATATAATCATGTAAATCCATATGGAAATTTTGATCTAGATATGAATGTAAGAATTCCAATAGACACATACAACATTGCGCGACAAGCATAAAATAGCTAAGCTTCAGAACCATATACTCTGAAGCTTAACTACTTTGCCCCTGGTTACAGAGCTGCTGGTATTACCCCTATTGAGAGTAATTTTAATGCTGGTACAGTAACAGTGTAATCTGTAAAATCAATATGTTTTGCTCCATTTATCGATATAATAAGATAGTTTTTTTGATTTTTAGAGTATCCTGAGGCTAGATAGTTTTTACTATTTCCCTCAGTTAAAATCATAAAAGGCTGCTTAACTTTATTATTTGCAGTATCACCAAATGGAGTGCCATCCATATTAATAAATGCTTTGAATCTACTATCTGTAAGGCTTGCTTGTCCTGCTGTAGCACCACCGAATGAGTGCCCGAATAGTCCTAAATTTGACATATCCAATTTATCCTTGAATATGCTCTTAATTTCTCCACTATTAAGCTTTTCTATCTCATCAGAAACAAAACTAGTATCATCACTCCATATATGTACACTCTTTTCTGCTACTTTAGAATTTTGTATCATATATTTCTCAAATTCAGTACTTGTTTTATCTCCTTTAAATTGTTTTGCTACATTGTTAGAGTCATCATTAAATATTTTTATTTGTTTAGCACTGAAAGGTACAATTTTCCCTTGTGGAAATGTACTAGAAGAAGCTTCATAGGTATGTGATATGCTAAATACTACATATCCATGACTAGCCAATTCCTCCATTTGTACTGTGTTTTGTCCACTAAATAGTTCATATCCGTGTGAAAATACTATTACTGGATACTTTTGTTCTTTATCCGAAATCCCTGTATTAAGAAAACTGTTTGTTTTATCTAATTCAAGCTGATTCAATATATTGGGATATCCTGGAATTTTGCATATATATGCGCTAACCTTGCTGTCTGAAATGTAAGGTTGAACTTTTTTGTCTTTTACTACATTGGCCGGATACCAAACTTGTACTGCAAGTTCCCTAGGCGTATCAGCGTTTGTAAAAATACCCTTTCTTGATTTGTCAGTAAAAGCCATAATCCTTGTTCCTACGGAATATTCCCCATCTGGCTTAGGAAGATTTATAACAGGAAACAGCATTGGAAATGCAATTGATATTATTAATGACATCATAAGAAAAGTTATGCCTACAATTTTAAATACCTTTTTCACTTTATAAATTCCTGAATATATATTAATAATACCTATAACAAGTAAAACTATAGATAAACAATATGCTGGAACCATTTGCAGTCTATATCCCTCAAAAATCAAGCTTAATATGCATGCTACAATAGCTAATATAGGTAATGTAATCCTTAATTTTTTATACTTTATAAAAACAAAATTGATAATGGAAGCAACTAATGCAATAATTATCAGTACTTCAAAAATTCTCATAAAATCACTCCTTAAAATTCAAAAATTTATCAATACGTCATTTAGAAAAATCACTTACTTTTTAAACGAATTTGGTATTGATAAATATCTTTTTCCAGTATGCTGAAATGTTAATCTTGATTTTGGCAAGGCTGCTTTCCCCCTTTATGAAACTGAACTTTATAAATTTTACAATTTTTATTATCTAACAACAATTAACACATATTTTATCATTATAGCACAATACTGGATATATTTTTATTTTAATTCAGTTTTGTAATATTGCTTATAAAGGGTAATGACACATAGCCATCAAACTAAAAGGATTTTATAAAACTAGAACCCTCTATTTGTAAAAATGTTATCATTTGAAAGGTAATAAAAAACACTGATGGGGGAACCAATAAATGATAGAAGAAAAAGAATTAAGATTGGATGAAGATATAAAGCTTTTTGCAGATGAACTTAAAAGGTGTTTTTCAAAAGATGAGATTGAAGAAATAGCGAAAGAAACAGGTTTTGTGAAAAGAAAGGGTAAAATTAAAGCCAGTGAATTCGTTTGTTTATGCTGTTTTATGGATGTTGAAGTTGCAAATAATACTCTTGTTACCCTATGTACAAAGCTTAGTGCAAAAATAGGCGTAGTTATTTCCAATCAGGCATTAGACCAACGTTTAAATGAAAGATGCGTGGAGTTTTTAAAGAGGATTTTTGAGAAACTATTACGTCAAACAATAACAAATAATACTTGTGTACCAAGTATATGGAATGAACATTTCAAACGAATAAGAATACTTGATTCTACTGTTTTTCAAGTACCAGAAAGCTATAAAAATACTTATCCAGGCTCGGGTGGATGCTCTCAACCTTCAGGGGGTAGTGACAGGGTAGCTACCGTGTACTGCAAAGTAGTTACCATAATAATCCGTTTATCGTATGTGCTAAGTATAAAGGAAAAAGGCATTGCTGCCTTTTTTAGTTGATGAACAATTTTAGAAGATTATGAACTATGTTAATATAAAATTAAATTCATATATAATGACTTAATATAGTTATTTTTCAGTTTCAGGTTTTAGTTTAAAAATTATTGTACCTAATATTGCAGATAATATTGCAGAAACCATAATGCTTATTTTTGCCGAAGATAACAGAGTTTTATCTGAAAATGCTAAAGATGAAACAAACAATGACATTGTAAATCCAATACCACCAAGAACACTTGCACCATATAGGTGTTTCTTTGTTACTTGAGAGGGAAGTTTAGCAATTTTTAATTTTACTAAAATATATGAAATTCCAAATATACCTAATTGTTTTCCGATAAAAAGCCCACATATAATTCCTAAACTAACAGGTGACAATATAAGTGTTGAAAAGCTATTAATATCAATAGTTATACCTGAATTTGCTAGAGCAAATATTGGCATAATTACAAAAGCAGACCATGGTATTAAAATACGCTCAAGCCTATGTGACATTGATGTTTTGAATTCATTATTTTTTCCAACAGGTAACACCATTCCGAGTAGTACACCAGCAATTGTTGCATGTATACCTGACTTTAAGAAGAAAAACCATAGTATGATACCTCCAATAATAAAGACAGATGTAAATTTAACTTTAAATCTATTAGCTAATATAAGAGCAATAAAAGTAATCAATCCCATAATAAAAGCACCCCAGGAAATTTGACTAGTATAAAATATAGCAATTACGATAATAGCTCCCAAATCATCAACTATAGCTAAAGCTGTAAGAAAGATTACAATTCCTTTAGGAACTTTTTTAGCCACCAAAGAAAGTATTCCTAAAGCAAATGCAATATCTGTTGCCATGGGAATTCCCCATCCTGTAATAGTTGGTTTTTTATAATTAAATAATGCATATATAATTGCTGGTACAATCATACCTCCTATAGCAGCTGAGATAGGTAATATAGTTTTTTTTACAGATTTGAGTTCTCCAATTACCAACTCTCGCTTTATTTCCATACCAACTACAAGGAAAAATATAGCCATTAGTCCATCATTAACCCAGTGAAGAACTGACATGGACAGAGAAACTTGTTTATATCCAATAGTTATATAGGTGTGAAGTATATGGTCATAGGTTGTAGCAAAACTAGAATTTGACATTATTATTGCAATAATGGCACAAATTAGAAGTATTATACCACTAGCAGACTCACTCTTAAAAAAGTATAAAAATGGGATAAAAACTTTGTTGCGAATTTTATTTTTCATATTTACTCTCCTTTTCATTATTAACTATGCCCTAAAAATTTAGTTTAAACAAAAAATCATCTGTTAATTACCTTTAGATGTAAAAATATTTAACAAAAATAAAAAGGTGGAAATACTCTAATTGAGCTTCCCACCCCAGAAACTAAAATTGCTTGAAAACAAATTATAAAATTTGTCCAACCGTACATAGTTATATTTATTTTTATGATATTAATTATATTATATGTTAATACCATAATCAACTCTTCAACTGTCGTCTTATTTTACCAAGACGAATTAATTTATTAAGTATATTATACCATTATGAAATCAATTATTTATATTTCTTAGAGTAGATAAAAATTAAACTTCTCATCCATTTTTTGTCTTAACGTGGTTTTTGTCGAAAATACTGGCGAGACCCCATGGCCATCAAGCTAAGAAAGAAGAATAGCCTATTAATTCAATTATTAGAAGAGATCAAGGTAAAACAAATTTATGCTATTACAAGTTTTGGAATAAGTGCTATTTTAACATAAATTTTTGCATACCAAAATAGCTCCTGTATTCATTAATTTTTTTGAAGACACGAACTTTTAATTATAGTATAATAGAATTGTTTTATGCCACGGTTTCACACCTTGTTTCTTGATGGTTGTAGGAGACTCCAAGAATGTCAAAAAAGGTTTTTTTGTCCTTACGGTGAGATTTCCGCCCGCTTTTACATATGCAGTTATATATTCTTATTAAAACTTTAAGATTATTTGAAGGTGTAATAAAGCTAAAATATATCTCTTCAACATATTCATTTACTATTTCGGCTGTTTTAATTTCACTTGTTTCAAATTTCTTCTTTTTTAACAGCTCAGACCTCATTTTAAACATCACTATGGAGCTTAGAACTAGTAAAATAAGTTTACCGTATAATTGACACTTGAAGCGTTCAATTTTTACTGGTTTTACACTGGATATGTGAAATATTAACAGCCTTAAATGTGTCTTTTATTTTACTTCCAAAGGTATTGTCATTTCCACTGCCAGGACCTACGTCTATGTGCATAAAGTTTCCTGATTTTAATTCATATTCAAGCTGTATCTTTAAGCCGGAAGGCTGTGAACTCCCTCCTGAACCTGGATATACACTCTTATATATTTCCGGAACTTGAAATGCTGTAGAATCAACTATTCTTATTCTGTTAAAATGTGAATCCCATATGGTAGGTATATTTGAATTCGTAAGTGTTACACTGTTCAAAAGTCTTGTAAATATTTCTTTTAAGAACTCTATTGCTTTTTCATTTAAACGCTGATCTATTGCTTGGCTGCTTACTGCTGTTTTTTGTCTTTGAACTTAGATTAGCGCTCATTGTTACAAGTGTATCTTTTGATACATCCAGCTGTGAGAATGCGCATAAATAAAGAAATTGCCATGCTTTTAGTTTACCTTCTCTTTGCACAAATCCAACCTTTCTAGCTATCTTTTCAATTTCTTCCTTTGAAAAGTATTCTAGTAATTGTTTTGATAAATGCTTAATTCCATTTTCCATCATTAATTTTTCTTTTGTTATTTTTTAACCCCCCTTATAAAAACTAGATTTTTATTATTGTACTATTTTTTATTAATGGGGGCTATTCTTTTATATATTTTTTTCTTAGCTTGATGGCCATGGGGCGATACCCATAATACACTTAAATCAAACCCCAATAAATAAAGGATGTCCTAATATGTATATTCTCCGTTAATTGACTCCATTAATATATAATTATGTACAATAACACAAACCCAGTACAAGTATAAAAATAAATGTCACTCTAATCTTTAAAATTTATTAGAGTAACATTTATTGTGTATTTCGCTATATTTTATCCACTATTTATTTTTCAGTACATGGCATAAATGCTACTATTACTTCTCAATTTATCTATAACATTATCTTTTTTGCATAAAATATTTAGAAAAATAGATACTAGTATTAAAGCTTTGCTTTTTTGTTGCACTATTGTATATTTTCTGAAAATTACTAAATACTCAGATGAAAACAATGTAGGTGATACTATGAATGAAGATTATATCACATTTGTAAAAGAAAAATTTAAAGATAATGTAGATGTAAAGTTTAGAGAAATTAATTGTAGAAAAGGTTGTATATCTATAATATTTATTGATAATCTATCAGATGCAAAATTTATAAGTTACTATATAATTGAAGCTATTATAAATGAAAAAGACAATATTGAAACTTCGGAAGATATGAAAAAGAAGATTTTATTTGCTAATTCGCTAGGGGATATAGATACAAGTCATGATGTACTTCTACATATACTTTCAGGAGATGTAGTTATAATTTCAAATTTTTATGAAGGATTAATTTTTTGTGAAGCAAAAAGTTGGAATAGAAGATCAGTAGATATACCGATTACAGAAAGTGTTATAAAGGGTCCAAGAGAAGGTTTTACAGAAGCTTTTGTAGATAATATTTCACTTATAAGAAGAAAAGCTAAAAATTCAGATTTGAAATTTGAAAGTATGTATATAGGGAAAAAATCTGATACAGTAGTAGTGCTCTCATATATTAAAGGTGTAGCAAGTGATAAATTAGTATGTGAAATAAGAAAAGAATTAAAGAATATGGATGTGGATTTTTTATTAGATACAAACTATATAGAAGAAAGGCTAAAGGAAAAGAGGACTTTTTATGATACTATAGGTTACACTGAAAAGCCAGATATAGTAACTTCTATGTTATTTGAAGGAAGAGTAGCTATTATAGTAGATGGAACTCCTTTTGTTATTACTGCACCACATTTCTTTTATGAAAATTTTCAAATGCCAGATGATTACTATTTAAATAAATATATGTCTAATTCTTTAAGAATTCTAAGATGCCTAGCATTTGGAATCGCAGTACTTTTACCAGGGTTATATATTGCATTAACTACTCATCACTACTCACTTATACCATCTCTATTTGTTTTTAGACTTGCTATATCCAGAGCTGGTGTGCCATTTCCTATGATAGTAGAAGTAATTATGATGATATTCTTTTTCCAAATATTAAGGGAAGCAGGCATAAGATTGCCTCAGCCTGTGGGCCCTGCGATGAGTATTGTTGGTGCTTTAATTCTAGGAAACGCTGCTGTAAGTGCTGGCTTTGCATCTGAAACTACAATAATTATTGTAGCGTTATCATCAATATCTTCAATTTTAACGCCTAAAATATATAAATCAACAATATTTTGGTCTATATTATTAATAATATTTTCTGGGGTAGTTGGATTACCAGGTTATTTTGTAGGAATTATACTAATGATATCTGAATTAGCTTCATTAAAGAGTTGTGGATTTAAGTATATATTTCCAATGGGTACCATTAAGAAATTTGATTTTAAAGACTTAATTTTAAGGGATAATTTAGATTCCATATCACAAGATTTTACAAATAAAGATGATAATAACGTATGAAAAATATATTAATATGTTTATTCTTAATGTCATTCACGTTTTTAAGTTAAGGTTATAATTATATATATTTTTTTATGCAAAGTAAGTACGATAAAGATTCGTATAAAAAGCAGCCATAAGGCAGTATTAGTCCGTATACTGCCTTGTGGCTATTATAGTGTAAAATTTATTTTTTTCTTGTAAAAAATCTTTTTATCATATGTTCTTTTTGTGATATTTTTTGTTCTTTCATATCATTTACTTCAATGTTTACATCAATTGAAAGTGAAGGAGTTTTAGAATATACAACAACTTGAGTTGGATAAATACTTTCATGTCCAACTATTATATAACTTATTCCAATTGCTATGGCTGCATATATTCCAACCTGGTTTCCGAAAAGTTCCATGGCAATTATAATTGAAGAAATAGGGACATTTGAGCATGCTGCTAAAAATGATACCATGCCTATTGCAGAATAAAAGGCCATATTTGAACCTGTGATTTGAGCCCAAGCATTTCCAAAAGATGATCCGATGAAAAGCATAGGTGTTAGTATTCCGCCACTTCCACCAGAACCTAGTGTCAAAGCAGTTACTAAGGATTTATTTATAAATAAAAATTTACTAAATCCTTCACCTGAAATTATTCTATTTATAGTTCCATCTCCTATTCCAAGTGATTGAAAAGAATTAAACATATAAATTATTATTATTATTAAAATACCTCCTATAACTCCTCTTAATGGAGGATATATTTTAATTTTTGCAAAGCCTTTTTCAACATATTTAACTAATTTTATAAATAATATAGCTAAAAATCCAATAGCAATACCAAAAACAAATACTTCTAAAAATGCAGTTATCTGATTATTAGGTATATATTTTATAGTAAAAATCAATGGTTTATTTCCCATATATAATCCAATATAATAACTTACAAAAGAAGATATAAGAGAAGGAAGAAGAGCTATGTAAGAAAGTTTCCCTATGTATAAAACTTCACAAGCAAATATTGCAGCACCAACCGGAGCATTAAACACGGAAACAAATCCAGCACTTATCCCGCATACTACAAGCCGTTGCTTGTCCATTGCATTCATTTTTGTTATATTACCTATAAAAGATGAAATTGCACCACCTATTTGAGTTGCTGGTCCTTCAAGGCCAACTGAGCCACCGAAAATTATGGTTATAAATGTAGTTAAGAGTTTTACAGGCACTACAGCTAGTTTCATATTACCATTATTTTTATTTACGCTTTCGATAGCCTTTTCTGTGCCATGTCCTTTTGCATCAGGAGCAAACTTATATATTATAAAACTGCTAAAAAAAAGTGCTACTGGAAGAAATAAATAATAAAATTTAAACTTTGATGTAAAATCAACACCAATTACTATAATTTTTATAAATAATGTTGTAAAAGATCCTACTAATAATCCTATTAATATAGATAAAAAAGTCCATTTTAGTGCACTTGCAATGAAAATTGATTCATCCATTGAAAGTTTTTTTAAAGATCTCATAAAAAACCACCTCTTAATTTATCTTATGTAGTCTTGTTCATAATTTCAATAATATAATTGATCTGTTTATTTATCAAAGTTTATGATTAAGTATATTATACCATTATATACTTAGTTATTTATATCCATTAAAGTTGGTAGAAAGTTGAATTTATTATTCATTAATTAAAAGGAAATCATGCCTTTCTTTATTTTTACTTTGCCCCTGGTTACACGGATGCTCCTTCTACTCCAAATAGTAGATTTGCCTACGCCTACTTTGCCACTCATTATACCTATTACTTTTTTTACATTATTCAAAGTATTGTTTTCAATCATACCGCTTTCCTTATCCTTATCACATCCATCATTTGATGGATGTGAATTACAGTCTGACATAAAATCATCTTCTGTATTTATATTAGCATTTGCCATTTTCATATTACTCTTTCCTATGATTATTGTCAAATCCCAATTATAAATATTGACTTTGATTTTTAAACTCGAGGTACTGGCAGCAAAACGCGGAAATTATACGCTAAGGATTTAAAAAATTATGAAGTTCTTAATTTTTATACTTTAAATAGTTTTGCCATGCGCAGAAAAGGCAATTGGGGTAGTATATAAGTTGTAATAATAAAAATTCACATGTAAAAAATACCATTAATATAAATCACTATAAAAATGCAAAATAATAAAAAAAGAATTTATAGTGAGGATTTTTATATGAAAACTTTAGTTATAAAAAATACAATTCAATACGAAGAAAAAGTTAATGAGTTGAAGAAAGCTTTAAAAGCAACAAAAAATATAAGAATGTATAAAAGATATTCAGTATTATTAAGACATTATGAAGGCTTTACTAATAAAAGAATAGCTGAAATGGAAGACCTAGAGCTTCATGCCGTAGGCAGATATATAAAAGCTTATGAATCAAAAGGTTTAATTGGCTTAGAAATGAAACATAGTACAGGAGCTAAAAGAAATTTAAATAAAGAACAATAAAGTAAAATAGTTGAACTTATCACAGATAATACTCCGGAGGATGTTGGGTTTGAATCTAGAAAAAATTGGACAATTGAAATTATTAGACAATGGGTTATTAGAGAATTTGATGTAACTATGTGCCATAGGGGCATGGCTGAAGTTCTTTATAGATTAAACTTAAGTTATACTAGACCAACTTATATTTTGAAAAAAGCTGATAAACAAAAACAAGAAGCTTTTAAAACGTTAAAAAAACTACTTAATGGGAGTGTAGATCATATTTTATTTGAAGATGAATCTATGATTAGAGATTATCAAGCTATTCAAAAGGCTTGGTTTATAAAGGGTAAGCAGCGAAAAATCCCTACCTACGGTAAAAATGCTGGTGTAAAATTAATGGGGATACTAAATTATGAAACAGGATTTGTTTATTGTGAAGAACACGATAAATATGATGCAAAGATATTCTTAAACTTTTTAAAAACTACATTGAAGCGATATCCAAAAGGTAAAATAGTTATGATTTTAGACAATGCTAGAATTCATCATGCTAAGTTAGTACAACCCTTTCTTGATGAAGTTAAGAAACGATTAGAATTAATGTTTCTACCTCCTTATAGCCCAGAATTAAATTTGATAGAGGGGTTATGGGGTTGGCTAAAGTCGTATTCTATTAATAATGTATTTTTTCCTACTTTATCAAGAGTAAGAATTGCTGTACAAAATTTTATTACACATATAAATAAAGTTCCTACTCAAACTATAGACAGGCTGATGCGTTAGATTGTAGAAACTTTATTACAACATATATATCATATATAAAAAATAAATGCACATTTCTAAACCTAATGAATTAGAAGTGTGCATTTATTAAAATTTATTTTAAGCTTATTTAATTACAGCAAAACAAGTACAATCGCTTTTAGTTCTCTATTATCTTATATAACATAATTTTCATCTGTATATTAGGCCATTATAAAATTAAATAGATATCCAGTGAATACTATTCCGAGTCCTACTACTCCAAAGAATAATGCTAATAGTTTAGGTTTTAAAACTCTTCTTAAAAGAATTGCTTCTGGTAAGCTAAGACCTGTCACTGCCATCATAAATGCTAGAGAAGTTCCCATTGAAACACCAGCTCTTGTAAGCTCACTAACCAATGGTATTACGCCAGCTGCATTAGAGTATAATGGAATTCCTATTAGTACAGCTACAAATACTGCAAATGGATTATTCTTTCCTGCATATTTTGCTAAGGCACCTGCTGGAATCCACCCATGTATGAAACCACCTATAGCAACACCTATTATTACATATATCCATATTTTCTTTATTAAATCTTTTGTAAATACCCATGAATCTATTAATCGCTCTTTAATAGTAGGATCAGGTATTTCTAAATCAGAACTCATTTGTGTTTCATAAACATATCCTTCTACGTGTTTTTCCATTTTTAATTTACCAATTATGATACCACTTACAAGAGCTATTATTTCTCCAGATAAAACATAAATTAGAGCTATCTTTAGTCCAAATAAACCATAAAGAAGTCCTAAAGCAACTTCATTCACCATTGGTGCAGCTATTAAAAAAGAAAATGTAACGCCAAGTGGTACTCCTGCTTCAACAAATCCAATAAACAGTGGAACTGCAGAGCATGAACAAAATGGAGTAACAATTCCAAGTAATGCAGCAAGAATATGACCTATAAATGTGCTGCCTTTACTCTTTGCAAGGATTTTTCTTGTTTTTTCTGGTGGAAAAAAGCTCCTTATAAAAGTGATTACATAAATTATTATTAGTAATAAGATAAATATCTTTATAGTGTCAAATACAAAGAAATCAAGAGCACTTCCAAGTTTACTTTCTTTAGAAATTCCAAAAACATTATAAATAAGAAAGTCCGCAAAAATTTGTATAGGTGTAAACATATTAACCCTCCATTCAATCTATAACTTTATAATTAAATACTTATATACCATCTTAAAATAATGGACTTTATTCCTAATTAATATAGGATTAAGTCCTCTTTTAGGATAAGTCTCTCTTATTTTTCATCATCAATATATTTCTTAATTTCATCAACACTCGCAACTTTACCAAACATCTTAACTTTTTCATTAATAACTATAGCAGGTGTTCTCATAACTCCATATTTCATAATATCTTTAATATCTTCTACCTTTGTGATTTTAGCTTCTACATTGAGCTCTTTAATAGCTTCCTTTGCATTTGCTTCAAGCTTTTTACAATTTGAACATCCTGTTCCTAAAATTTTTATTTCCATAATATTATCCTCCTAAATTTATAATATTTTATATTTAGAGTTATCAGTGTAACTCATAACAAATTTATCTACACTATCAATAATATTTTTAATTTTATCATTGCTAATTCTATAATGCATATTCATACCGACTTTTTCAGATGATAAAATTCCAGCTGCCTTAAGTATCTTTAAATGTTGAGATAAATTAGCTTGACTAAATTCTATATCTTCATTTAATTTGCATACACACTTAGGTCCATCATATAAGAACTTAACTATTTTATACCTTATAGGGTGTCCTAAAGCTTTAAAAATTTTAACGCTTAATTCTTGTTCATCCATAGTTATCCTCCTGATATTCAACCATATAAGCAAATAATTATATAGTTAAATATACTACTACTTCTTATACAATGTCAATATCAAATAAATAGCCCATAATATTTTTTATATGGACTATTTATTTGATAAAAGTATCTGCTCTTTTGTTCCATTAAATAGATTCTTTTAAAATATCATAGCTGTATTCTATTATTTCATCACATGATACACCTTTTTTCTTTAATTCTATACATTCAAAAGTTCCATACTTTTCTTTTACTTTATTTATTAATTCTTTAGTTAACTTTCTCGTTTCATTTGCTTCTTTACCTGTCTCTCTTCCTTTTACTGCTCCTATAGCCATTAGAGTTCCTGTAATAGCTCCACAAGTAGCCCCAACTGTCATACCTCCGCCAAAAGGACTTGCTATTGAAACTGGAATATTTAATCCTTTTTCTTCATTTATAGCTTTTACAATAGATTCTGCACAATTGTATCCTTCTTTATGGAATTCTGTTACTTTTTTCATTTTATTACACCTCCAACCTTATAATTATATAATTGAATGTTGCTCTAACTTACTTTTTAAAACTTCCTTTGGTTGAAAACCTACCATTTTATCAACAGCTGTACCGTTCTTGAAAATAATAACTGTTGGCACACCCATGATGCCATATTTTTGAGCTATATTGCCACTTTTATCTACATCAACCTTAAATACTTTAGCTTTTCCTGCCATTTCTTTACTCAATTCTTCCACTATTGGTGTAAGCATCTTGCAAGGTCCACACCATTCTGCAAAGAAGTCTATTAATACAACATCATTACTATTTAAAACTTCGTCTTTAAATTCTCTACTATTTATTACTTTTGCCATGATATTACCTTCTTTCATCTTATTTTTTATCTTTCTAATGGGAGAATGTACGACCGTGTTCCACCAGAAATATTCACAACATTGTATCCTTGATTAGATAACTCTTTACAAGTTCTTGCACTTCTTGAACCTGATTGACACACTATGTGATATTCCTTTGATTTATTAATATACTTTTCTGGATTAGTTAAAATCGCACCCATTGGTACATTTTTAGCTGTTGGTATATGACCGCCTTTATATTCATAATTTTCTCTAACATCTATTAAATTAATCTTTCCTAGTTTACCATCTAAATCATGAGCACTTATTGAATTAAAATTACTTTTCCCAAAAATTGAAAACATATTAATTACCTCCAAGATATAATATTAGTATATTAGAAACTTCTTATATACTAATATTATATCCTGAATTAGTTTTTGTCAATACTGTTTTAATTTTTGTTTTAAAATATGTATTTAGTTTAATCTAAAATTTATATAAATCCATGTAACAAAAAAGACATGCAATTAGTTTTATCCAATTTGCATGTCTTATATAACTTCTTTTAATGATCACAATAATTTTCTTTTAATACCTTAATTACATTTCTTATCCTATCATCTTGTATTGAATAGGTGATTGAAAGTCCACATTTATTTGAACTCAATATTCTGTGAGCTTTTAACATTGCTAAATGCTGTGACAGTGCTGATTGTGTTAAATTATTAATTTTTTGATGAAGCTCAGTTACTGTCATCGGCGATTCAATAAGATTGCACACGATCATTAACCTATTTTCATTCGCTAACACTTTCAATAATTCTGCTATATCTTTAACATTATCTATCATTAAAATTCCTCCTAAAGGTAATACTAATATTTTAATATAAGTATATTAGAAATTTATTATATAATAATGTTAATTCATACTTTATATGATTGTCAATTTATATTTTATACTTCTAGTGTTAACGTATCAATTACTACAATTAATGATTATTATGTTCTCCATGATGATTACAAACTTCATTTTTATCTTCTAAGTTTCCATTAATGTATTCTTCAATAGCCTTTGTATATTCTCCTGATGCTCCTTTTATTATCTTAAGACCATTTTGCTGTAAACCTGAAAGTGCACCTCCGCCTATACCTCCAGTTATAACTACATTTGTTCCATGTTTTACAAGTAAATCTGCTAGTCCCTGATGCTGATGTGCAAGCTCTTCAGCAGATATTTTCTCAATTTGTATAATTTTTTTGTCTTCTACTGTTGCAATAATAAAACTTTTACTCATTCCAAAATGTTGATTCACCATATTTCCATTATTAGGCACTGCTATTTTCATATTATTAAACCTCCTTGATTTCACTTAATACAGAATAAACATTTAGTTTATTACTGGCATATGCTATTCATATTATATAACGAATGCTTTTTTATTGTCAAATGCTAATAACGAAATATTTATTATATAAATTGCTTAACAAAATGAAAAAGTCAAGTTTATAATTATAATTGCATTTTTTACACTAGAATTGAATACTACTTTAAAGGAGGCTGTTAAAATATTATCTACAAGGCTTTAGTCACTTTTAACTGATTTATTACACACCTTATTGCAAAAACTACTTTTTTTACTGCATATCACTCTTTTAGAGCCACATATAGGACAAGTATTTCTATCTTCTTCATATTTTATCTCATATATATTATTACAAACTAGACATTTAAATTGGCAAATATTCATTGTGTAGTTTCCACCACTTATATTTATGGCCTTTCCTTCTATGATAGCAGTTGCTATCTTCTTTCTTGCATTATCAATTATATTTTGAAAAGTTTGCCTTGAAATATGCATTTTTTTTGCACATTCTTCTTGATTTAAGTCTTCAATATCTTTAAGTCGTATTGCTTCAAGCTCTTCAACTTTTATTGTTATATCTTCAATTTCACATTTTTTTCTACCCATTGGTACAAAGTATGTATATTGGGGTAAATTCTCTATTTTCCTATATTTAACTGGTCTTGGCATAATTCATCCTCCCGTATACCTAATAATTACAAAGCATAGCTCTCTAAGGCTAATTTTTTAATAATCATTGATTATTTACTAAATATAAACATATTTTAATATTTCTTATGAAGCATTGATTTTACTAACCTGTTCTACTACCTTATATAAAGTTGGTTTGGTTATATCAAACATATTACATATATCCTTAACGGTAGTTTTCTTCTGCTGATATAATTCATATATGGCTTTCTTTTTATTATCATCAAGTTTAGGTTTTCTGCCACCTTTTCTTCCTCGAGCTCTTGCTGCTTCCAATCCTTCCTTTGTCCTTTGGCTTATTAAATCTCTTTCAAACTGGCTTATTCCAGCCATAAAGGTAAACATTAATTTTCCCTGGGGCGTTGTAGTATCCAGCCAGCTTTCTTTTAAACTTTTAATATTGGCACCTTTCTTTTCAATCTTATCTACTAAGCTGAATAAATCCTTTGTACTTCTACTTAGTCTCGTAAGATCTGCCACTAATATAATATCATCCTTCCTTATTTTGTCTAGAAGTCTATTTAATTTTGGTCTATCAGCTTTTGTTCCAGTTATTTTTTCTTGTATTATCTCTTCTGCACCTGCTGCCTTTAAAGAATCTAATTGTCTATCTAAATTCTGCTCTTGAGTACTTACCCGTGCATATCCAAATATCATATTCAAACATCCTTTCAAATAATCGATACTATTATCGTAAATTAAAGGTTGATTTTAGTCAATATATTTACTTTGATATATTGACCGATTTTATTTACTATAAAAATGGCTTGTTTTCGTAACTTTAGAAAAGAGTAAATACAGTAAATTAAACGGTCATTTATTTTACTTGTTTTATATGATATTATTGTTATCAAATATTGAATTATATGGGTGGGGTGATATTTAATGAAGAGACATTGGGAGCTTGATGAGCTTATAGATTACTTTACTATAATGCCAAATGAATTAGAACAATTAGGGAAAAAAACCGGTGTAACAAGATTAGGCTTTGCTGTTATGTTTAAATTTTTTCAATATGAAGCAAGATTCCCAAATTATAAGAATGAAATTCCAAAGGAAGTTGTACTTTACATATCGAAACAATTAAATTTAGATTCAGATTTGTTTGATAACTATAATTGGAATGGGAGAATTATTAAATATCATAGAGCACAAATTAGAGATTTCTTTGGATTCCGTGAAGCAGTTGTTGAAGATATAAATACTGTAACACAATGGCTTTCTAAACATGTATTTTATCATAATGCAGATATAAATAATCTAAAAGATGTTGCATATAATAGGTTCAAAGAATTACAAATTGAGCCTCCAACACCTGATCGTATAGAACGTATAACTAAATCAGCTATATTTACTTATGAAAACAAATTCTTTGAAGAAACTTTTGATAAATTATCAAAGGAAGCTTTAAAGAAAATGGATACTTTAATTAATGATTTAACTATTTATGAGGAAAATGAAGTAGATTACAGTAGTTCAGACAATATTTCTCTTAGTGATTTAAGAGCAGATCCAGGCCGTATTGGATTAGAAAGTGTATTTAAAGAAGTAACTAAACTTAAAACAATTCAACAAATTAATCTTCCTGAAGATCTTTTTAATAATATCCCTCAAAAAATACTCAATAAATATAAATTAAGAGCTGTTTCAGAAGATTTACGAGAACTTCGCAGACATCCAAAACCACTTCGATATACTCTATTATCATCCTTCTTTTGGCTTAGAAGCAGAGAAATTACAGATAATCTTATTGAACTTCTAATACAAATTATTCATAGGATAGGTGTCAGAGCCGAAAGAAAAGTCGATAAAGAAATTTTAAATGATTTTAGACGTGTCAATGGAAAAACAAATATTTTATTTCAAATGGCAGATGCCGCTGTAAACAATCCAGACGGTATAATAAAGAAAGTATTATTTCCAATTGTAAGTGAGAGTACATTAAATGATTTAGTAAAAGAGCTTAAGAATACTGGTTCTGCATATAGGCAGAAAGTATATACGGTTATGAGGTCATCTTATAGTAATCATTATAGAAGAATGGTTCCAGAAATACTTGATACTCTACAGTTTTGTTCAAATAATCAAATACATCAACCTATTATAAAAGCTTTGGTTATTATTAAAAAATATTATAATATAGGTACTCATTATTTTACTGACAATGAATTTATACCAATTGACGGTGTTATTCGTACATCTATGAAAGATGCGGTTATAGAAACTGATGATAATGGCCATGAACGCATAAATAGAATAAATTATGAAATTGTTATCTTACAGGCCTTAAGAGATAAATTGCGTTGTAAAGAAATATGGGTAGTTGGTGCAAATAGATATAGAAATCCTGATGAAGACTTACCTACTGACTTTGAAGAACGTAGAGAAGAAAATTATAAAGCTTTAAAACAACCTTTAGATTCAGAAGAATTTATAAATAGTATTAAACAATCTATGTATAATGCATTAAACAAACTAGATACTGGTATTCCTAAAAATCCAAAAGTACGTATATCTAATAAAAATAACAAAGGTTGGATTACTCTATCTCCCAGTGAACCTCAAGATGAACCTCTAAATTTGTCAAAAATAAAAGCTGAAATCATGAGACACTGGCCCATGACTAATTTACTTGATGTTCTTAAAGAAGCAGATCTAAGAATAAACTTTACTGATAATTTTAAAACTGTAGCTTCACGTGAAATGTTAGATAGAGAGCTAATTCAAAAACGTCTTATCCTAGCTTTATATGGATTAGGTACAAATACAGGTTTAAAACGTATTTCAGCAGGAAATCATGGAGAAACATATAAAGACTTACTTTATATAAAAAGAAAATTTATAAATAAAGATAACCTACATAATGCAATATCAGCAGTAGTTAATGCAATACTTAAAAGTCGAGTAGAAGATATCTGGGGTGAAGGTACAACAACCTGTGCTTCAGATAGTAAAAAATTTGGAGCATGGGATCAGAATTTAATGACAGAATGGCATATTAGATACCGTGGACGTGGTGTAATGATATATTGGCATGTTGAAAAAAATTCTACATGTATATATTCACAATTAAAACAATGCTCATCTTCTGAAGTATCTGCAATGATAGAAGGATTATTAAAGCACTGTACAGATATGGAGATAGGAAAGAATTTTGTAGATTCTCATGGTCAAAGTGAAGTTGCTTTTGCTTTTTGTCATCTGTTAGGATTTAATCTAATGCCTAGAATTAAAGCTATACATTCACAAAGATTATATAGACCGGAGACTGGAATGAGTGAAGTATATCCTAACTTACAGCCAGTGCTAACAAGACCTATAAATTGGGAACTTATAAGACAGCAGTACGATGAAATGATAAAATATGCAACTGGGTTAAGGCTTGGAACTGCTGAGACAGAAGCTATATTAAAAAGATTTACTAGAAATAATTTAAAGCATCCTACATACCTTGCTCTTGCTGAATTAGGAAAAGCTATAAAGACTATATTTCTTTGTGAGTACTTAAATTCGGAGAATTTGAGAATAGAAATACATGAGGGCCTTAATGTGGTTGAAAACTGGAACTCAGCTAATTCATTTATTTTCTATGGTAAAAGTGGTGAAATATCAACAAACAGAATTGAAGATCAAGAACTTTCAGTATTAAGCCTTCATCTCTTACAAAATTGCTTAGTATATGTAAATACACTAATGATACAGCAAGTATTATCCGAAAAGAAATGGTTCGATATAATGGCTACAGAAGATTTTAGAGCTTTAACTCCATTAATTTATAATCATGTAAATCCATATGGAAATTTTGATTTAGATATGAATGTAAGAATTCCAATAAATACCTATAAAATCTCAGTACAATCATAATAGAATTATAATATAGAAATCTACTTTATATCTATATTTAATTAGAGTAGATTTCTACTTTGCCCCTGGTGACACGTTCGCTGGTATTACCCCAAGTACTGTAGTTAATCATTACTTAAAATAATAATAAATTGGTGCTCATATACACAACTTTTTTCAATTCAATTGTTGTAGTATAATTGATTTATAAATTAAATGATTTTAACTAAAGAAAACAGCATGAAATCTATAAATGAGGATGATGGTTTATTACAAGTAAATACGAAATACTTAGTAAAAAAGTTCTTAAAAGAAGATAGTTAAGTACAGAAATAGGAGTTGATAGTAGTATGATAAAAGAAAAAAGTTTTATTTTTTCAAAAGAATTTGATGAGGCAATGAAAAATGTAAAAAAAGTACCTTATTTAGAAATTGAAAAACAGCTAAAAGAATTTTCTAAAAAAACATCTGAAATTATTAATGAAAAAAATATATCAAAGGAAGATTAATAATTAATTTTCCTTTGATATATTTTTTTATATGGTGTAATGGAAGACTGTGCAATCAGAGACTGAATAAAGAAAAAGTCTACATAAGATAAGATTACATAATTTAAATTATGTAATCTTATCTTATGTAGACTAAACTTAACCTATTATATTTAAAAACCCACTGATAGACCCACTAAAAAATAGTCTACTATCAATACATTTTAGTATCTAGTGACCCAAAAGTGGGTTTTCCAATTTCTTAAAGCCCATTATTGTGACCATTGTGGGGTACGGCAACGATTCGTGCAAAAAACAGCCATAAGACAGTATTTACCATTTCAAATAAGTAAAGTAGTCCCTTTCAGGCGTTAGCAACACAAAAGTCTTACCTTTTGTGTTGGCATTATTTAATGTCACAAAACTATGAATTTTATATTTTGTGGCATCACAAAAGTAGTATATGGACTTATGTGATAGTATTTAGAGTTAAATATTGTCATGTGACTGTTTTTTACATTAATCGTTGCCTTACCCCTATAGCACGGGCAACCTATTGATTTTATTAAGTTCTAGTATTTTACGATTCATATAGGGTGTCGCCAACATTTCCGACAAAACCCACTCTAAGACAAAAATCAGTATTAAGAAATAAAAAAGGCATTTGAGCCTTTTTATAAAATAACTTTATTAATACTCTACTATATATGTCATTCCCTTATCGTCCTCACCATCTCTAAATGGTCTTGGTTCTCCTACAACTTGAATTTTACAACTACATTCAGGGCATCCAATGTATTCATATTCATTGTTTTTTCCACATATGTACTTTTTAGTAGCCTTTCCATCTACAAAAGTATGTCCATTTTCACAAGTGTATTTTTTACTATCCATAACTTACCCTCCAATCAATTAATTTATATTTTGGCTATGTAGGGGTATCTGTAGCAATGGATTGGCAGTTTTGCAAATAATGTAATTTCTATTGCCATTATTGTTCCGTTACTACAGATACCCCATAATTTATTTTACTGGAATAATAATTTTTATATTACAGTACCTTTTCTATTTATATTTTTCCATATATTCAATTAAAGCCATAGCCGTAAGATCTTGAAGCTTATATTCTTTATGGTTTCCAGCAAAATTTTTAAATTCATCATATATTTTTATATATAATTTTATACCTTTTGTTATAGCCTTTTCAGTTCCAATTCTTTCAATATCAATATTTATTTTAGGATCAGATACATCAATTACATTTTCATTTTTCTTTTGAATTTTATACCATTCCAACATTTCCAGCATCTCATCTTTTAATGAGTTAAACTTTTGTATCTCTTTAGTAAAAGTATTAATTTTTTCAATCATTAAAGAATCATTTTTATTAATAACTTTAGTTTCACTATCGTTAATATTTTTACTTTCACTGTTATCATTAACCTTAGTTTCACTATTGTTATCCAAAACATATGCTGTTTTATCACTATTCATATGATAGCCATGCTTATTAAGTTTTTTTCTAATTGTACTTTCACTATAACCAATCGCTTCAATAACTTTTGTCGCACTGCCGTAAATTTTCATATTATCATTTATGTACTTAACTTGATTTTCAATAGATAGTTTACTAAATTCAGTTTTATCCATTATATATCCCCCCATTACAATTAAAATTATAATAACTAATGTCGCACCATTGTCGCACTAAAATATCTTCTTATGTATTTATAATAATTATATTATTTACTACAGTTTCACTTTAGTTATTATTCTATAAAAACTAAATAAATCCTTTTTATATATGTAATATTTTTACAAAAATAAAGGATTTTTTAAATTTAATATAGAATATATTAATATAAGCATACACTTGAACATACAATGAATGTCTTAAATGCAAAAAAATTTGGAAAATATATTGACTTGTATGTGCTTTTAGACATACAATAAACATACAGAATTGATTTAATTTTAGGGGGAATAAATTATGAATTATGTAATATCACTTGATCCAGGTAAAGACACAACAAAGGTAATGGGTACTGCTTTAACAAAAGATTTAATATTAGAGAGTATAAAACCTAACCATTTTTTATCTAGAATGTATGATTTAAATAATGGCTATATTGATGTAGAAGGCAATGATTCACATAAAGTAGTCTTCAATGGAGAAGAATTTATTATTGGTAAGCAAGGTGGCGAAGTAAGAAATTTTGATACTTCTAAAGAGAATCCATTACATAAACTATGTTCTTATGTTGCAATAACACAGTATTTAGAACCTGAAAGTAAAGAAAATAAAATATATGTTGTTCTTGCTTGTCCTATAACTGTTCTTTCAAATGAGACTGCTAAGCAGAGTTATAAGGACTTTATAAAAGGTAATGGTGTAATTAAAATAAATGTAGACAATAATAATTATGAATTTGAAATTGTTGAAATAATGTTTAAAGCAGAAGGCAGTGGAATACGTTATTTAATGCCTAATTTATTTATTAATAAAAAAGTAGGAGTAATTGATTTTGGTGGCCAGAATATGACCTTTACATTATTTACTGATGGATCTTGCGCTAATCCGCAAAAAGACCGCTTTGCTGAAGACCTTGGAGCAGTACAATTAATAAATTATGTATCTGATGCTTTAACAGACCATAATAAAAAAGGAAATAGGGTACATGTAAAAGTTGCTGAAGAAGCTTTGAATAGAGGATATGGTCTAGATTATGGAAAGAAAGATGAATCTACAGTTGAATATATCAAAAATGCAAAAGTAAGGTTCTTTAATGAAGCTTGCGCTTTAATAGCAAGGCATGCTATTTCATTAAGAGATTTAGATACAGTTATATGCGTTGGAGGAACTACTCAGCATTTGGATGAACAAATAACAGATAAATTACCTAATAGCATGATAGCTGCTAATTCTCAGTTTACAAATGTTGAAGGCCTATTTAAAGTAGCAATTAAAAAGTACGGTAAAATTAACTAAGGACGTGATTTTATGGCCAAAAGAGAAGGATCATTTACCTTTACATTCTCTAAACGTAACAACGATGTGAAAGAATTAATAGCTACTAAAAAGAATAATGATGAAAATTTTGTAGTAACAGATTATATGTGTGAAGCAGTTAGATTCTATGAAAAATATGGGAAAAATTCTACTGAATTAAGAAATCTAGTTGTAGAAATAATGCATCAAGAATTACCGAATGCCTATATCCCAACTGTAGAAGAAGTTACAACTACTTCTTCTCATATAATTGATGCAAGTTTTAATGGTAATGTTGATGATATTGATGATGAGGATTTAGATGAGGATTAATATAAATATGCTTATAAACTTTTATGTATACCGTATTATCTATCACCATGAACATAGTCAGGGGAAACCAGATTATAATAAATTAGAAACTATATAAAAGCATTGCTAGAATTATTACATAAAACAAAAATATATATTTAGAGTTATTATCTCCGATCATTAGTTTTTATAAATGGTGAAAGGAGATTTTTTAATGTTAAAACAAAAATTAGAGCAAATAAAAGCTAGATTAAATCAAGAATATAAATCTATAGATACAATGAAGGTATATTCTAATCATGTACCAGTCAATATAAAAATAAAAAAATTAAGTACATTGCCATCACGATTAAGAGGAGCTGCCTCACTAGTATATGATGCAATGGAAGCACACTGTAATAAAGATTTTCAGGTATATGCAACTCAGCAACCCATAGCTAAAGAAACAGGCTATAGTCGTGAATGGGTAAATCATATCATCCAATTGTTAGTCGATGTTGGTCTTATAGAAAAGATAAGACGTGGACTTAAACAACCAAACCTTTATACTTTAATAATTAAGAAAAAAATAAGTTCAATTATAAATGAAATTAAACTTGTATTAATTGAAATAGCAATAGATAAAAAGAAAAAACAATCAGAAAAGAATTCATACTCTCAAAATAAAAGAATATTTACTGACTATGATCAAAGATCATATGATTATGATGCTCTCGAAAAAGTTGCATTAGGTGAGATGGAAATAGATGATCTATCTGAAATCATGATAAGTTAATTAAATTTCAAATTTTATATTTAGATAGCCTTTATAAAAACTAATAGTTTTTATAAGGTTTATTTATGATTGCTTAAAAAGCAATATTTTTTATTTTTATTATAATTCCATTAAATATATATTACACAAATGTAAATATAATCTATCAAATTCAAATATATACTTTTATGATGTGAATTTAAGTCTTAATTGTATAACCTATAGTTAACATTAGAATTTAATACATAATTATAATTATGTAAAGTAAACAAATACTAATCTAACTACTGACGTAATTAAAAAATTTCATTTCATATACTAAAAGCAAAAAATAATATCAAAGTTATAATAAAAACAGGAAATTTATATAATTCTACTAATTACTAGGAACATAAAGCTATAATTTAATATTTTGTAAGTATTTAGTTGTTTTTGAGGTTTGATTATAAAAAATATGAGAAGTAAAATTTAGATAATATAATTTAAAGAGCTACTTATTTAAGTATTATCTAAATTTTGCGAGGAGTGATTTTCATGTACAAGGATATAATTACATTATCAGTTGTTAATTTTAATGCTGTATGGGGTGATAAGGAAAAAAATCTAAATAGAATTAAAGGTTATATTGAAGCAGCTGCAAAAAAAGGATCCAATATGATTGTTTTTCCAGAAATGAGCTTAACAAGTTATGATGATATAGAGTCCACTCCAAAATCTGAGAAAATGCAAACTAAACTTGCAGAAACTATTCCAGGGCCTTCAACAAATGAAATTGAGAGTCTAGCTAAAAAGCTTGGTATATATGTTATTTTGGGAATGCCTGAAAAAGATAAAGATGATACAACAAAAGTATACAATTCACTTGCAGTATTTACACCAGATGGTTTATACGATTCTTATAGAAAAATGCATCTTCCTGCACCTGAACCAAACTGGGCCGTTAGAGGAGATAAACCATTACTTCTAGAAACTCCATGGGGGCCAATAGGTGTTGCGATATGTTATGATTCATATTGTTTCCCTGAAATGACTAGATACTATGCAGCTAAAGGTGCTAGATTATACATAAATAGTACTGCATATGCACATTGCCATGGCCCAAGTCTTGCAAGAACAAATTTAGAAGCTAACTGCATAACGAATGGAATATATATTGCTTCAGCTAATTTGTGCGGACAAGATGTAGATAATTATTTTTGGGGAGGAAGCAGCATAATGGGCCCTGCAAGAGAAACATGGCAAGTACATTATTATACAGGCTTACCATTTAACGAAAACGGTGCAGATCAAGAAAAAATGTATACTGAAACAATTGATTTAGGCTTAGCAACAAGATTTTTGTATAAATATAATGAATCAGTTGGTTCAGCAGATTTTAGGCCAGAAAAGTATATTGAAATGTATAAAAGCATTTTAGATGATCCTAATTTTAATAAAAAAGATTAATTTATAACTAACTGAATTTTTAATTTTACCATAAGAAAAAGGCTTAATGTCTTTTTCTTTTTTCCTACATTAGTTGTTTTAAAGAGATTACATACCACGTGGAATAATGTATATTTAGCCATTGGTTTTTAATGGTTGAATATCATTATGGAGCACGGTAGCCCCAAACGATAGTGCGGGAGGGATTTATATGCTAGTAAACACTCAAAAAATAGTATCTATTTCTGAAGCTAATCAAAATTTTTCTAAAATAGCAAAGATAGTAGATCAAGATAAATCAGTAATAATAATGAAAAATAATAAGCCTAAATATGTTCTTTTAGATTTTGAAGAATTTAGCAAAGAAGCTGCTTCAGAAGAAGATAAGCTAGATAATATGGAAGCATTTAAGGAGTTAGCTAAATGAAATATATTTCACTTGAATATGTGCTAAAACTTCATGAAAAACTTATAAAAGCTACTGGTGGATCAATTGAACTAAGAGATATAGAACTATTAAAATCATCAATAGAAAATTCAAAAACAACTTTTAATGGCCTAGTACCAGCATAGCTGTCACCAAGTGCAAAGTAAAATTTAAAACGTAATAATATCAACGCTTTAATGTAAATATGCATTTCTAAAAATATTGAGAAAATATAATAATAAATAACCTTTAAAAATGGCTATTTTACAGGCTTTCTAATTCTATTTTGCACTTCATGACACGTTTGCTGGTATTGGGCCAACTAATACAAATGTTATCTACTCATTAGAATCATTATTATGTGAATTTGCATGTTTTGATTTATATTTTTTTATGCAAATAGAGACTATACCAATTATCACAAGTGAAACAAACAAAAAAAACCAAGTTATTATTAATCTATATACACTTTCATTTAGTTCAAATTTCATGAAGAACACCTCTAGCAAAGAAGTATTTCCATGGATAAGGATACATATACACTAGGCACTAGATGCCCCCTATAATACGTTTATTTGCGTTTTAAGGCACTTTAAATTTTTGCAATATAAAACATTGCCGATAGCATTAAAACACAAAACAAGGGCATATAGACGCATTTTAATATTTGTTTTTTAACACATACTTTTTATATATTTAATCTTTTATAGATACTAATATTATGCAATTACATTTTATTAATCATGAATTCAACTTAACTACTGGGCGTGGTGAAAAACTCAACATTATAAGTTAAAATAAGAATTAGAATTTATATCTAGTTCTTATTTTTTTACTAACAAGGAGGACATAATGCTAAAGAAAAATACTAAAAAAGAATTTAAAGTCATATCTTGTACTCTTGATGATCTTGTACCCAAAAATCATTTACTCAGAAAAATTAACAGTAAAATAGATTTTTCATTTATCTATGATAAAGTAAATAACTTATATTCACCTACGGGTAGGCCTTCTATAGATCCTGTAGTTCTAGTAAAAATAATACTTTTAGCATCTTTATACAACATAGATTCTGAAAGAAAACTACTGAATGAGATACAAGTAAATTTAGCATATAGATGGTTTTTAGGAATAGATCTTGATGAAAAAGTACCAGATAGAACATCTTTATCTAAAAATAGGAATGGAAGATTTAGAAATTCTAATTTATTTCAAGAAATATTTGATGAAATCGTTAGACTCTGTATAAAAGAAAATATAGTTGCTGGGAAGCTATTATTAACTGATTCTACTCATATTAAAGCTAACGCTTCAAAAGAAAGACATGAAACTATATTGGTTTACGAAGGTCCAAATGAATACAATAGAAGACTTGATCTTAGAGCAAAAGCTCTCGCTTATAAAGTTAAAGAAAATAATCCAAACAGTAAAAGGAATACTTTTGGTGGAGATGCGAAAAGTGAAGATTACCTTGTTAAACAAAAAATGCAGATTAAAAGCACTACAGATCCTGAAACTGGTTATTTAGGCAGAACAGGTAAACCGAAAGGTTTTCACTATCTTAATCATCAAAGTCAAGATAGTAAGTATGGTATAATCACTGATGTTTATGTCACTCCTGGCAATGTGAATGATTTCATACTTTATATAGATAGGTTAAAAGTTCAAAAAGAAAAATTTGGTTTTAAGATAGAAGAAGTTGCAGCTGATACTGGATATGATTTTCCAGAAGTTCATTGGGGCTTAGATCAATTAAAAATAAAGGGATATATAAGCAAAAAAGATACTGAAGAAAAAGATAAAGGAAAAGTATTTCCGCCAAGTAAATTTAAATATGATGAATTTAATGATATTTTTATATGTCCTAATGATAAAATCCTTAGGTTTACTAGTGTTAATACTGGCAAATACAAAAAAAGAAGCTATGCTGCTAAGCATATTGATTGCCAAAATTGTTCTTCAAAAGATAAGTGTTCTCCCTCTAAAGTAGCTAGACGAATTGATATTAGCTTTGATAGAAAATCTATGAATAAAAACTATAAGCTTATAGACAGCTTTAGATATACAGAAGCCATGACTTTAAGAAGAATTTATTGTGAAGGTAATTTTGGAATAATGAAGGAAAATCATAATTTAAGAAAAAAAGGTAGCATATTACATGGGTTTTGTAATGTACTAACTTTTTCAATTGAGTTTTTCACCACGCCCTACTGTTTTGTGGAATTGAAAATTTCAGCAAATTATATTTATAGATTAATTTAATATCATCTATCACAGAGCTCATATAATTATCTATTCTTTTTATATAAAACAACAACAAGACAGTTGTTGTTTTATATATTGTTTTAGTTGTTTTAATTGTTTTAGACACCTATCTAAGCCTTGATATATCTAGCTTTGAAATTTTAAATATGAGCTTTTCATACCTAAATATGAGCTTTCCATACTTAAATATGAGTTTTGCATACCTTAAATATGAGCTTTTCATACCTAAATATGAGCTTTGCATACCTTAAATATGAGCTTTTCATACCTAAATATGAGTTTTGCATACCTTAAATATGAGCTTTTCATACCTAAATATGAGTTTTGTATACCTTAAATATGAGCTTTTCATACCTTAAATATAAATTCTTTATATCATACTGAATTAAATATGAGTATGTAAAACATATTTGCATACTCATATTTATATGGTAAAATGTAGTTAGTGAGGTGAATTTATGGATAAAAATTATTTGGTAACTAAATCTAATTATTTCATTATGAATTCAAGCTATGATTTAAGCTTAGAAGAGCAAAAATTGATTCTTACATTAGCAAGTATGGTTCAACCTAATGATGAAGAGTTTAAATCTTATAACTTTAGAATATCTGATTTCATGAAACTCATAGGAGTTGAAGATAAATCTAAGTATACTGAAATTCCTAAAATTACTAAAGAACTTATGAAAAAAGTATTTGAAATTCAAGAAGGAAAGACACTTATACAAACTGCATGGCTTAGTGGTGTTAGATATGAAAAGGGTTCTGGTATGGTAGTTTTGAAATTTAATCCAGATTTAAAACCATATATGTTAAAACTTAATAGTATGTTTACGCAATATAAGTTAGCAAATATTTTAAGTATGAAAAGCAAATATTCACCTAGAATATATGAGATTTTAAAGTGTAATGAATTTAAAGAACAAGGGCATATAAAAATAGAAATTAATATTTTAAGAAATTTATTGAAGGCTGAAGATATATATCCTTTATATGCTGATTTTAAAAGATATATATTAAATAGAACTCAAAAGGAATTAAAAAAATTAAGCGATATATGGTTTGAATTTGAAGAAGTGAAAACAGGTAGAAAAGTTACAAGTTTAAAGTTCTATATATATTCTAATAATAAAAAAGAAGTTAAAGATTATATAGCTGTTACTAAAGAAAATAAAAAAATAGATAATCGTAAATACATAGAAAAAGTTAAAAAGATAATGTATGAACATAAGGTTACCTCAATCGAAGCACAGAAGATATATGATAGCTCAAATGGAGACATAGATCTTATATCAAAGGTTTATAATTATTTTAAAAATAAAAAGGTAAAAAATCTTATAGGAACTATGATAAGTATGGTTAAACCAGGAGCTTTTAAAGAACCTATAAGTAATATGCCTAAAACACATTTTAATGACTATGATCAAAGGGAATATGATTATAATGAACTTGAAAAAAAGCTTTTAGGCTGGAATGATGATGAAAAGGATAGAGTAGTATAAGAATCCTAAAAAGTGAAGTATAGATAATTTTGATACCTATTATATTTATTTTATTGTAATAAAAAATAAGGTTAAAAATTATATTTTATGATATACTATAAATAGAAAAGCTGTAAGGGCTATATTTTGTAGTTTATATATCTAGGTTAAGTAAAGGCATTTTGCGAGAATGTCTTTACTTTTTTGGATTTTTTGAATCATGATCTTCTATATCAATAGAAAGTTCATTATCAATCAAATCTTTAGATTTATTTGACAGCTTCAAAGATGCTTTATCTTTTGAATATGCTAATACAGCAAATATTGTTAGCGATCCTAATACAATAGCAGTTATAGCAATACATACTATAGCTATTATAGCTAATCTATCATCCATCTAGCCACCCCCTCTGTTGTCAGAGTCCCTTACAGCTTTCCTTTGGAAGAAATAAATATTCTGGAAGGTGGCAACCTAAATACTATCTATCTTCTGAAGATATTATATCACACTAGTATATAGATAGAAAATTAATAGTGCAGCTGTTGAAAATTTAGTTTGAAATATTTTTATATATAAGTTTTTCTTTCATGATTTAAAAGCTTTTATATGATGTTTTTATTAAATAAAAATGATTATCTTTATAGAGTATTCCCTTCAGTTAAAGTATATAAGAAATTCTCAGCTTTGTATTAATGAAAAATAAAGTTGAAGTATAGTTTATCGTATTCTATGATTTAAGAAGATACCTTTTGAAATCATTAATCTTCTTGTTATATTTGATATGTTTTACTCACTGCATAATTAACTTTTTTATACGGAAGAAGATCCAAAATTATTTTAATGCTAATTTTATTTTTCCAAATCTTTATCTCAGAGTAGTTTATTTAGTTTAATTTTCAAATAAAAGTAAGAATTTTATTTGAATTACAAAGATTTGTATTAAATCCCTCCCGCACTACCGTTTGGGTTTACAGCTTTCCATAATGCACATAATACAAGGAAAAACCACATTGTATTATGCACATTATTACAATCTGTCTGCAATCTTTTTTTAAAACGCCTTTTATTTAGTAATTTATTTTTTTTATTTTTATTCCTCGAAAACATTGAAAACACAACGGGTTATAAGGTATTATAGAGAGGTGGTATAAGGATAGCAAGCAGTGGAAGTGTACGTACACTTCCGAGCTTGTTAGGGAGATCCCTAATACCCCAATTTTTAAAAAATTTCATTTTTTAAATGTTTTTTAATATAATTCAGTGGATAAATCCGAGGTGATATTTGATGGGAAAAAATAGAATTAGAGATATAAAATTAAACTTTTTTGTTGATGAATTTGAGAAAGATATCATAGATGATAAGGCTAAATCTGCTCAATTAAATAGGAGTGAATATTTAAGAACTATGGCTATTGATGGTATGATAATTCAGCAGGATTTAAAAACAGTAAGGGATCTTTCTGTGGAATTAAATAGAATAGGGAATAACATAAATCAAATAGCAAGAGTGGTAAACACTAACCAAACAATTAATAAAAAAGATTTTGAAGATCTTCAAAAAATGATGGATACCATATGTGAAAAAATTGCTGATGTTTTATAAAAGAGGATAGGTGATTATATGAGCTATGTGAAGCGGCATGCAATAAAAGTTACTTTAGATAAATCTATCAGATATATATTAAATAAAAATAAAACAGAAAGCTTATATGTGTATGGACTCAACTGCTCTATTAATGCGAAATTAGCATATAAAACTATGATGAAAACAAAAGTTAATTTTAAAAAAGAGGGTGGAATTTTAGGTTTTCATTTTGTCCAAAGTTTTAAAAAAGGAGAAATAAAAGATCCTAATGAAGCTCTGAAAATTGCGATTGAATTTTCAAAAAAAATAACTGATAATAAATACGAAGCAGTAGTTGTAACGCATACAGATAAAGATCATATACATAATCATATTATAATAAATAGTGTAAGCCACGTTGATGGAGGCAAATACAATTCATGCAAAGATGAACTAAAAAAAATTAGAGAAATAAACGATAAAATATGTAAAGATCACGGACTAAGTATTATTACTCCAAAGGATAAAGGAAAATCTTATAAGGAATGGTTAGAAACACAAAAGGGAAGCTCTTGGAAAGAAAAAATTAAAAATGATATTGATATAACGATTGATAGAGAAGATATAAAAAGCTTTGAAGATTTTATAAAAGCTTTGGAAAGCAAAGGATATGAAATTAAATATAAAAATTTAAAACATATAGTATTTAAAATGAGTGGGCAGCAAAGAGGGACTAGAGGAAGATCTATTGGAATAGATTATACAGAAGAAGCCATAAGAAAGAGAATTAGTGATAAAGAAATAGGAATAGAAACGATTATCTTAAAATCTAAACCATATAATAAAAATATTGGACAGAAAGAAAATTACCATACAAATAATATTTATAATAATATGAGAATATCAACTAGGCTTCTTTATTTATATTTAAATAAAAATAAATATGTAAAAAGAAAACCTTTAGTGAAAAAATATATAGAGACTTCATTGAAAAATTTAGAAATGTCTTTAGAGATTGCAGCAAATAAAAATATAAATACTTTTGAGGATCTTCAGAATCAACTTAAAGATACTGAGATTAAAATAAAGAAAATTTCTAATCTCATTGAAAAATTAGAAGTTTTAAATTCAAAATTAGAAGGTATGAAAACTCACATAGATTATTACAATAAAAATAAAGAAGTATATGATAATTATATTTCAGCTAATCCTTTAAAGAAAATAATATATAAGAATAAATATTCAAATGAAATTGAGGAATTTAAAAATAGTAGAGAAGTATTAAAATCTATAGGTATTAATGAAAAAGATATGTCTAATGTATTGAATAATTACAATAGTAATAAAGAGAACTTAGAAAAATACAATAAGATTAATAACGAAATTTCCAAAGATTTTCATGAATTAAAAATGGTATTAGAAGTTTCAACAAAAATAGATAATGATGAATATGTAAATACTATTGAAAATGCTATAAGATCTGAAAAAGAAGAAAGTGAAAGAAAAGAAATATCAAAGTCTAAAGATTTAAATAAAGATAGATAAATATAAATTATAAAAAGTCGCCTAATAATTAATTTTTACTCATTAGATGGCTTTTTTATAATTTAGATGAACTTCTATTTTTTAACATCTTCATATTTAAATTTAATAAGTTATAATTAGATAATACATTGATTGTACACGAGATATGTAGGAAAGAAGGTAAATGATATGAAAATTATAGATAATATAGCCGATAATTATGCTTTACGTAATTTCCACAAAAAATACAGTAAAACGGATCAATTTAATTATGATGAGGAGGAAGTCAATGAACTTAATAGTAACTTCTCAAAATTTTATAAAAAACCTAAATTACCGAAAATACATTATGAAAAAGATACAATTGAAAATAATTATGAGATAGGAAAAATAAAATTTTTAAGCGAAGTGGAGAATGGAGAAAGTAATAAGGAAGCTTTATTTCACTATAGAAAATGTTTAGGTACAGATAATAATATAAATGTTATCTTAATACATGGTTGGCAATCTGAAACTCTTAATAGATTAGATAAAATTTTTTTAGATAGTTTTATTGAGAGAAGGTATAACATTTATAGTTATGTACAACCTTTTCATATGGAAAGAACTCCAAATGCATCATATAGTGGAGAATATTATATAAGTGCAGATGTAAACAGAACACTAAAGTCTGTACAGCAATCTGTAAGTGACATTAGAGCTTTAATAAATTATATTAAAACTGCAAGTGAAGGAAAAATTATAATTATAGGTTTAAGTCTAGGGGGAATAGTTTCTAATTTGTTAGCAGAAACTGAAGAAAATATTGATTGGTTAGTATCATTATTTTATGGTAATGATTTATCATTTACAGTATTTGAATCTGAGGCTGGAAAGTATATAAAAAAAGATTTCTTGAAAAATAACTTTGATTATAGATTATTAAAAAAAAGTTGGAGTATTATCAATCCAAGCTTAAGGAAACCTATATTAAACCTTGATAAAATACTACTTGTATCTGGTAAACATGATAAAGTTGTTTTGAATAAAGATATAAGTTTGGTTTGGGAAAATTGGCAAAATTCAGAAAAGTATATATATAACTGCGGTCATTCAGGGACGGTGCTTTGCAAAAATAGACTTAGAAAAAATGTATTGAAATTTATAGATAAGAGAGTGTAGCTTATGGTAATTGTAGGTATATTACTATTGTTATTGGCATTAATAATTATTATTAAAGATTATAAAACGGAATCAACTATATGGTTGGCAGTAATATGTCTTTTGACTGGAATCGGAACATTAACAGTTGTTTTTAAAACATATTTTATACCACATTATAGCTTTAGTAAGGAAAGAATAAACTTAATATATCAAATAGTTGCTGTTTATATGTCAGTTGACTACTTCATGACACCTTATTGTATGTTAATTTATGGATTATCACATACAAATATAATTAATAAAGACAAGAAGAAAATAATATATCCTATTTTATTAATACCAGCTATTTTAAATTTTATATTAGTACCAATAAAAAACAACTTTATGAAGACACCTGAAGAAGTGATGTTGTATTTTAAAATTTTATCATTATGGTCTGTGCCCTATATTTTGGGAGGAATTATTTTCTTGGTTTACTCTTATTTTAAAGAAAGATCTTACTTGATGAAAAAGTATAAGTTTTTAACTATAGTTATTCTTGCTCCATGTTTTTTTTACACAGCCTTGTCTACTATACTATTTAGAGCGATTGGGATAGAAAATAGTTGGAGATATTTTATAATCTTAATTCCTATACAGTTTATGGGGTTTTTATATTTTGCATTTAAATATGGAGTTTTTGGTGTGAAAATAAGATTTCATAGGTATAAATTTGCGTTTGAAAATAGTTTGGATTTTGTATCTGATTCAACTATTTCATTAAATGAGAATTTAAGTGTTATTGAATTTAATAAAAGATTTAAGGAAAATTTCCTATTAGGAAAAATAGATGAAAAAAAATATAAAAATTTTGATGACATTATTAATGATAGTAAATTATTAAATTATAAAAATATACTCTTAAATTTAATAGGTGAATCTAAAGGCAAAAAGATAAAGAATTTAAATATAGTAATAAAGGATATATTGGGGAGAAAGTATTTTGGAGTACAAGCTAATCCAATAATTATAAATAATGAATATCTTGGTACAATTCTTGTATTTAAAGATATTAACGATCATATAGAAAATTTAAAACTTATAAAAGAAAATCAAATGCAATTAATTGAAAGGGAACGTCTTTTATCTCTAAATCAACTAATAGGAGGGGTAGCACATAACTTAAAAACTCCACTGATGAGTTCGGCAGGAGGAATTGAAATTATAAGAAGGGATATAGAAAGAATAAGTCAATATACTAAAGATAATAGTGAAAATGATATTAATATAAAAAAAACAATAGATAAGGTTAATAAATGGAGTGATAGAATTACAGAAAATTTGATTTATATTTCTAATGTAATAGATACAGTTAAAGGTCAAGTTACTCCTTATAATAAAGATAATGAAGATTATTTTACCATAAAAGAAATAGAAAAAAAGATTATGATATTAATGGATTTTCAGATAAGAAAAAGTAAATGTAAATTTATAAAAGAAATAAATATAGAAAGTAAGTATAAGATCAATGGTGATATTAACTCTCTAGTCCAAGTTCTAAATAATCTCATATCTAATGCTATAGAATCAGTTTCCGTTAAAGAAAATGGTACTGTAATTTTTGGTATATATGAAGAGATAAATAATATTATTTTTTACATAAAAAATAATGGTGATAAGATACCTGAAGATATACAGAAAAAAATATTTAAACAGATGATTACAACTAAAGGTAAGAATGGTACTGGACTTGGATTATATATATCTAAATTAATAACAAAAGTTATATTCAAGGGAGAAATATATTTTGATACAAATGATGAAGAAACAACTTTTTATGTAGAAATACCTTTAAAGGACATGGAGGGATGAAAAAATGAAGGATGGAATAAAAATAATTGTAATTGATGATGATGAAGGAATTATTGAAGTTATAAAAGATAGCTTTGAAGATAAATATTATATAGAGGGTTTTACAAGTTCTAAAGAGGCTATTAAGCAATTGCAAAAAAAGAAATTTGATATATTATTATTGGATTATTATGTAGATGAAATGAATGGAAAAGACATAGTTAGTGAAATAAGAAAAACCAATAAAGATTTATATATAGTTTTGATTACAGGGTATGGTGAAGAGATTACAGGAATTGAATCATTAGAAAAGCTAAATATACAAAATTATTTTGAAAAAAGTGGAGATTTTAAAAAGTTAATAGTATTTATAGAGGGAGTAATAAAATCTATAGATTTTTTTAATACTAAATTTTGTACAACTGCTGAGAGACTAAAGAAATTAAGAAAAATTAACAAATTAACTCAAGATGATATAGCGAAATATTTAGGTATACATAGAACGACTGTAACTCAATATGAATCAGGAGAAATATTACCTCCTGTTCAAAATGTTGTAAAATTAGCTAAGCTATACAATGTTACGACTGACTATATACTATGTTATGAATTAGAAATAGAAAAATAGTAAAAATATTATAATTTTAAATATAAAAAAGAAAGGAATTCTTGAAAAAAGATTCCTTTCTTTTTTTATAGAAACATTGACATGTTTGTTTAACTAACATATAATAAAAATAAGTTAGTTAAACAAACATATGTGTTGCTAAATATTACTCTTAATATGAAAACATAAGAAAAAAAGGAGATGAAAATATTAGAAGTACACAAAAAAAACATAATAAAAAAATGCTAAAAATAACAAAGTTAAGAATAAAGAATAATTTAACACAAGAAAAATTAGCAACATATATAGGAAAAAGTAGAAGTACAGTATCTCAATATGAAACTGGAAAGGTAAATCCGTCATATAGAACTATATTAAAATTAAAAAAAATATTAAATTATTTTGGAGATGATTTACTTTTAGAAGTTGATAATGAAAAAGATAATGTGCTTTAAACTAACAAAGAAAGGTGGGGAAAATGCCAGATACAGGAGGAGATTTAGCAAATATTACAGCAAGCGTAGCAAAAGATATAATGAAGGAAAGTATGAAAATGTCAGCAGAATTTGCAAAGATATTTTTACTTTTCTTAATGAACAAAAGAAAGGAGTATTTAAATTCAAAGGGAGGATTAACTAGTCTAAAAAAAATTGTTCAAAGTGGGCAGGGAGTAAATGTAATTAATTTAGATAAAAAATATCTAAGAGAATTTTTACAACATACTAAAAGAGTTGGCGTACCAGTTGCTCTTCTTAATAGCAAAAGTTCAAACAAATTGAGAGTAGCTTTTAGGAATGGAGATAGTGAACTTATAAAAATATGCCTTGAAAATACTATCAAAAGCACCTTAGAGAAAGAAAATTCCAATGAAATTAATAAAGAAAAAAAAGAAGAAATTAAGGAAGAAGTCCTAGAAAAAAAAGAATTAAGAAAAGAAGCTACTGTTCTTTCAATGGTTGTTAAGGGAGAAGAAAGGCTAGTTGATAATACTATAAAAATAGATGTTGAGAAGGAATTAAATAGATATAAAAAATCTTCAATATATTTTGTTAAAAGTATGCACATAGTTAATGCAAAAAAAATTCAAGATGAACTTAGAAATAATAATATATATGCAGATCTTTCTATTAATAATTTTCAAGTTGATAAAAATGGTAAGTGTAATGGATATGTAGATTTTTATTGTTATTATGATGAAAAAGATAAAGATAGAGTACATAAAATAATTGATAAATTTAAAGATGAAATTGTTAAGGAAAATCACGAAGAAGAAGTAAGTCAACAGCCCAATCAAGACCATGACAAGGTGATTAAAGAGATAGGTACAGAAAACAGAGCATATGAAGAAACTAAAGATAATCGACCAAGCGTAATACAGAAATTTAAAGAGATTCATCAAAGAAATCAAGAAATTAATCAAAAGCCTAAACAGAAAAATAAGCAAAAAGACAGGTCAAGATAATATGAATGAATTAGAAAAAATACAAAGAAAAAAAAGATTTGATTTAGTAATGATATTTCTGCTATTTTGGGGTTCAGCTTTTATTATGCTTCATGTATCAAAAATATTTCAAAGTGACATAAAAAAAATAAATAATCCTAATCAGATAAATACTTTAATTAATAACGTAATTAAAGATATTCAATTAAATACATTTTTTTTGCCAAATAAATATGAATTAAGAATTTTACTATTAGTTTTTATAGGTTTTACTATATGGGCTCTACTTGTTATTACAGATGATAGAAAGTATATGAGAGGGATTGAACATGGTTCTTCTAGATGGGGAACTAAAGGAGAAAAAAGAACTTTTAGAGATCGTAATAATGACAACAATATTATAATAACAAATGATTTTCTCCTAAGTCTTAATACTAAAAGAACAAATAGAAATTTAAATGTTTTAATAGTAGGTGGTGCAGGAACTGGTAAAACTAGATTCTTTGTAAAACCAAACTTAATGCAATTAAATACAAGTTATATAGTTACAGATCCCAAAGGTGATTTATTTCGAGAAACTGGAAAAATGTTTAAAAGCAATGGATACAAGATAAAAGTATTTAATTTAAAAGATTTTAATAAGTCAATGCATTATAACCCATTTAAATACGTTAAAAGTGATACAGATATAATGAAATTAGTAAATGTAATTATGAAAAATACAAATGGTAAAAAAGGTGAAAATAGCAATGCAGATCCATTTTGGGATAGAGCTGAAAGTGCTTTATTACAAGCTATATTTTTCTATTTGTATTATGAAGCTCCTAGAAATGAACAAACTTTATCTACAGTATGGATTATGCTTCAAATGATAAAGGTAAAAGAGGAAGACGAAGATTTCGTAAGTGATTTTGATTTAGTTTTCAAGGATTTCGAAGAAGAAAAAGGAAGAACTATTGCGGTAGAAATGTATGATACATTTAAGGCAGGAGCAGGAAAGACAGCTAAAAGTATTGTAATTTCAGCAAAATCGAGACTTTCTTTTTTAGCAATACCAGCTATATCAGAAATTTTTGATGATGATGAATTAGATCTTGATACTTTAGGTGATGAAAAAACAATTTTATATGCAATAATACCTGATTCTAATACAACTTTTAATTTTATCGTCGCTATGATGTATACTCAATTATTTGATAATTTGTATTTAAAAGCAGATGAATACTACAAAGGACCTTTAAAGATTCCAGTAAGAGCGATATTAGATGAATTTGCTAACATAGGTACAATTCCTAACTTTCCTGAATTATTAGCTACAATGAGAAGTAGAAGTATAAGCTGTAATATAATATTGCAATCTATGGCACAATTAGAAGCAGTTTATAAAGAATCTTGGAAAGGAGTAGTTGATAACTGTGATACTTTTCTTTTTCTTGGAGGTAGAGAAACTTCAAAATATGTAAGTGAAAGATTAGGGAAAATAACTATTAATAGTAGAACAGCAAGTAGATCAAGAGGAAAATCGGGAAGCTCCACCGTGAACGAAAATATATTAGCAAGAGATTTAATGACAGCTGATGAATTATCAAGAATGAATGATAGAAATTGTATAGCATTGATAAGAGGAAGTTATCCTTTCTTTTCTGAAAAGTATAATATTAAAAAACATAAAAACTACAATCTACTAGGATCTGATGGTGAAAACTCAAACAATTTATATTTTGAAGAACTAATAGAGGATAAAAACAAATCGGATAATTCAGAACAATCAGAAAAAATGAGTGACTATAAAGAAGTTCTTAATGAAAAAGAAGAAATAGAAAGAGAAATTGAAGCTTTAGAAGGTAAAGAATCTAATATTAATGGAAATGATATTTTTGATGATTATGAGTTACTTGACGAAAAAGAGATTGAATTTATTGAATATGAATAATTAATTTGGAGGGAAAATAATGAAAAAAATAAAAAACATAATAGATTTTATAAAGGAAGAATTAATAAAAGAAGAGGTAAAGAAATTAAATAATAAATCAAAAGGAAAATATTTAAATCAAAATATGAAAACAGCTATAGTAACAGGATTATCAATGTCAGTTCTTTTTGCTTATACAGCATATGGAGTAGATACAAGTCAACTAGATACTATAATACAGTGGATTGCTCAATGGTCAGGAAGAATTGGACTTGCCGTTGCTTTCTTTGGTGGTTTACAAACAGCTCTTGGATTTAAAAGTGAAGACGCAGACGCAAGAACAAGAGGTCTTAAAACATTAGCAGCAGGATTTATGGTTTTTGGAATAAGTAATTCATTATCTCTATTTGGATTATAAAAACAAAGGGAGCGAGTTATATGGGTAATATAACAGATTTTGTAAAAGGAACTTTTGATCAGTTTGGAAATAGTGCTAATAAGGCTGTACAACTAGTTTCACAAAGTCCACAGAGTAACGACCAATTATGGCAAGTAATAGTAAATGTATATAATGTAGTGTTACCAATAGGCTTTGTATTAGTAGTAGCCTACTTTTATATGGACATGCTTGGTAAATCAATTACTTTAGAATATATGAGATGGGAAAATGTTGCCAAAACATTATTTAAATTAGTTGTTTGTAAAATGATATTACAAAATGTATTGCAATTACTTACAGGGATTTTTGCAATATCATCATCTATAGTTGCTGATATTGGATTAAGTACAAATATAACTTTAAATAGTATTGATTATACTCCAATTCAACAAGCATGGGATAAGCTAGGAATAACTAATATAGGAGGTATGATAATGTTTGTAATGAATTTAGGTTTATTACGAACAATTATGTTCATAGTGGGAATAGCTATTACAGTTATCGTCTACGGAAGAATGATAGAGATATATTTGTATACAGCACTATCACCTATACCAATGGCAGGTTTAGTAGGTGATAACACAAGATCTACAGCTTTAAATTTTATAAAAAGTTATGCAGCAGTGTGTTTACAAGGTGTAGTAATTCTTGTGTGTGTAGCACTTTATTCAGGATTATTAAAAAGTGCAGCCATTGGTTCAGGGGAAACAGGATTAGTTACTATATGTATGTATTCTTGTGTGTTACTTTTAATACTTGTTAAATCAGGATCATGGGCTAAGAAATTAACAGGAGCTATGTAAGGAGTTAAATTATGATTGATATTAAGATACCTAAAGAAATAAGAAGTTATAAAGAAAAAATCTATTTTGGATTAAATTTAAGACAACTTATTTGTACAGGATTAAGTATTGCTATAGTAGTACCAATGTATATTTTTGGTAAACAATATATTGGTGATGATATTGCAAGTTGGTTAGTTATTATTGTTTCTATACCTCCAATATCAGTAGGTTTTGTAAAATACAATGGAATGAATTTCGAGGAATTCATTCTATCTTTTATTAGGTTTTCAATTCTATATCCACAGAAACGTAAATATAAAACTGAAAATTTATATGAAGTAATTGAAAATTATATAGAAAAAGAAGAAAAAAAGGCTATTGCTAAAAAGAAAATAAATAAAAAGATAAAGGAAGGTGCATTTAATGTTCCACATATTAAAAAAGTCCAGTAGTAAAGGAAAAGAAGAAAAGAAAAAAATACCTAAATCTACTCAAGATACTATTCCTTATCGTGCTGTACATGAAGACGGAATTATTGAAACAGTAAAAGGTAATTTTAGCAAAACTCTTTCATTTTCAGATATAAATTATCAAATTTCAAAACAAGCAGATCAAGAAGATATTTTCTTAGATTATTGTCAATTACTTAATTTTTTTGATAGCAAGACAAATATTGAGATTACTATAACAAATAAATCCATAGATAAATCTTCTTTTGAAAATAAAATTATGTTAAAAGAACAAGAAGATAGCTTAAACAAATATAGAAAAGAATACAATGATATGCTTAAAAAAGCTATTATTGATGGAAGAAATGATTTAAAAAGAGATATGTATTTAACAATTAGCATAAAAGCTGAAGATGTAGATATGGCAAGAAGAACATTTATACAAATTCAAAATGAAATAATAAGAGATCTTAAAAAAATTGGATCTAAAGCAGAGGTATTAACTATAGAAGAAAGACTTGAAAATTTACATGATTTTTTTAGAAAAGGTCACGAGGGAGAGTTTAAATATGATGAATCATATTTAAAAAAGTCTGGAATTACAACAAAAGATTTAATAGCGCCTGACGGATTTGAATTTAAAAGAGATTATTTTATGATAGGAGATCAATATTGCCGAGGAATATTTTTAAAAAATCTGCCTGCTGCATTATCAGATAAATTTCTAGCAGACTTAACAAGTTTTTCTGGGAATATGACTACTTCACTTCATTTTAAATCGATAGATCCTGACAAAGCTTTAAGACTTATTAAAAAGCAAATAACAGGTATGGAAAGTAATAAAATAGAATATGAAAAAAGATCTTTAAAGAATGGTTACCTTGAAGCTTTTATTCCTTATGAATTAAAATCTTCTTTGGAAGAAGCAGGAGAATTATTAGATGATTTAATTAATAAAAATCAAAAAATGTTTTTTGTATCAGTAGTTATAGTTCATTTTGCAGACAGCTTAGAGCAACTTAAAAGAGATACTAATGCGCTGAACAATATAGCAAGAAAATATGTATGTTCGCTAGGGGTATTAAATTATCAGCAGGAAGAAGCTTTAAAAAGTGTATTGCCACTAGGAAAAAATTATTTAAAAATATCAAGAACGCTTACAACTGAAAGTACTGCTATATTATTACCATTTAACATACAAGAGCTTATACAAGAACATGGCATGTATTATGGCAAAAATGCCATAAGTAAAAATCTACTTATATTTAATAGATTAGCCTTAAAAAATCCAAATGGTTTTATATTAGGTACTCCAGGAAGCGGAAAATCTTTTACAGCTAAAAGAGAAATGATAAATGTACTTTTAAATACAAATGATGATGTAATTATAATAGATCCTGAACGCGAGTACACAAAATTAGCAAAGCATCTAGGGGGAGAAGTTATAGAGATAAGTGCAGGAAGTGGAAATTATTTAAATCCACTTGATATGACTGAAAATTATTCAGACAATGAAAATCCCTTATGTTTAAAATCAGAATTTATAATGTCTTTATGTGCATGTCTACTTGGCGGATCAACAGCAACCATAACAGCAGCAGAAAAAACTATAATAGATAGATCTTTGAAAAAAACTTATGATAAATATTTTGATTCAGGATTTAATAAGGAATATATACCAACTCTAAATGATTTCCAAAATGTTTTAGAAAGTCAAAATGAGAGGGCTGCTAAAGATCTTGCAGTAGCATTAGAACTTTATACACGAGGAAGTCTATCTGTATTTTCAAACAAGACAAATGTAAATATAGATAATAGATTTGTAATTTATGATACAAAAGATTTGGGAAAGCAGCTTAAAACAATGGGACTTTTAATTGTTTTAGATAATATATGGAATAGAATAACAGAAAACAGACAAAAAGGTAAAAGAACATGGATTTATATAGATGAAATATACTTATTATTTACTACAGATTATTCAGCTAACTTTTTATTTGAGTTATACAAAAGAGCTAGAAAGTGGGGGGGAATACCTACAGGAATCACACAAAATGTTGAAGATCTTCTAGGAAATGATTTAGCAAAATCAATGCTTGCAAATTCAGATTTCTTAATGATGATGAATCAAGCTCCAACGGATCGTGTTCACCTTGCAAATTTATTAAGTATTTCAGAAGCACAGCTAACTTATATAACAAACAGTAACGAGGGGGAAGGTCTTCTATTTAGTGGTAATGCAATAATACCTTTTGAAGATAAATTTCCTAAAAACACTGAACTATATAGAATAATGACAACGAAGGTTGATGAGGTTGCTGAATATAAAAAAGAAAATTCGAAAGAAATAATAGTTTAAAAAGGGGTGCAAGATGGGAGTATCTATAACAACTATTATTGTATTTATATTAATTATATTAATTATTAACAGTAAATCTTTATTAGGAAGAATATTGCAGATAGCTTTAATTGTTGTTGCGTTTAGTCAAATATCATACTACTTTACAAAAAAAGATTATTCAATGGGATTAATATCTTTTTTCATTTATTTAATCCCATTAACCCCATTGATACTTAGAAATTTAATTAAGTTTTTTAAAAGGTGATTTTTATGAAGATTAAAAAATT